>JBATYS010000434.1:0-2177 GCA_049674205.1 Candidatus Aminicenantaceae bacterium | reverse complement strand
GGATATCTTCTTTGAAGAGGATATGCGGCGATCCGATGGAAACGGCTTTCCCTTCCTTGATCCTTTCGCTCAGGTACTCGATCTCCACGCCGCCCACTCCCATCGTGGCAACAGGCCCGAAGTCTCGAGAATTCCGCAGCCCCATCAGAAGTTCGGTTCCGAAACCGGTCTTATCATACTTGACTTTTTCACACACCAGGAATCCCAAGATTTGCTGTTCGATCTCTTCGAGCGACCAGGACTTTTTTTTATCGGATTCGGGGAAATTTCTGACCCAAGCATGGAACTTCGCTGGAACAGTCTCGAGCATGATTTCACTGGCCTTGTTGAGCTCATGCACATCATTCTTGACAAACTGGATCCCGTCCACATCTGTTTTGTGCACAATAATGGGAGCGATGATCTTAAGGACGAGGGACGCTCCCTTGAACATTTGAAGGTCTTCAGCTTTTACCTGTTCTCCTTTTCGCACAAAAACACACCTAGGTGTCTTTATCCCTGCGACGTCGAGGATTTTGTATACCTCATGTTCAAGGAGGAATTTTCGGTTGTCCTTCTCGGCAGAGTGAAAGATGTCATTTATCTGATTAAAATCGATCTTCATGTTAATTTCTCCTCTAAATCCTCAAAAAGGGGACTGTCACCTATTTTCAGAGGTGATCAAAAAAGGGGCCTGTCACCTATTTTTGAGATGTAGGGACCGTTTCCCAAACGGTCCTCCGTACGGTCCGCTCGGGGAGCTGACCCTACATGAAAATTGGGGACTGGCTCCGATTTTCTGCAAGAAAAGAGGTGCCTGTACCCATTTTCTCCCGGTCAACTCAGGGAGTGGCCCCTATATCTTATCGGTCAGCTCGGGGAGCTTACCCTACAACTTTATCGGTCCGTTCGGGGAACGGACCCTACATCGTTACTACGTTAACTGGTGGCGGCTTCGCGTCCGAGCTGGAAGGCTTTGAGGTTGATGTCGACGACTTTGTCTCCGCGAGGTTCAAACAACTCGCAGATGAATTCCTGCAGACTCTTTTCCTCGAGGATAAGATGGACTGACGCTGCTCCTAGCATAACCATGTTCTGCGCTCTTGCAAAGCCTGCTTCCTGAGCCAACTTCGCCGAATCGACTATGATATTTCTGGGAACGCTCTGAACCTTGGCCAACACCTCATCGAGCTCTGGGTAATCCGGAATATTCACAAAAGGAGAGCTGCTCGTAACAACGATCCCATCCGGAGCCAGATAATCAAAATAGCGGATGGATTCAAGGGGTTCTACACTCAGGATCATATCCGCCGCTCCTTTGGGGATGAGATCGCTGAATATGGCTTGATTCGAGAGGCGCAGATGTGATTGCACAGCGCCGCCCCGTTGCGCCATTCCATGAACCTCTGCCTGCTTGAAGCTTAAACCCTCCTTCAAGGCCGCGTTGTCGATGACATAGGCAATGGACAAAATCCCCTGCCCTCCCACTCCAGCAAGAATGATATCCTGTTTCATGGCTTTAGCTCCCTCTCTTTTTTCGAGCCTGTTGGACACATTCTCGAGCAGCGATGATCACTGATAATCCTTTATAGTCAAGCTCTTCTTTGATGACTTGGACATTTGTCTCCAGGTTCTTGGGAAGGGGAATGATCGTACGGATATGGTCTTTGCTGACTCCCAGTCCCTCGATGATGCGGACCAGTTTCTCGCCGGATGTATACGTCGGTTGCCCTCCGGTCATTGCAACTATGGCATTATCGAAGATCATAACCGTCATGTTAGTATTTACGGCTGCCGCATCAAGGAGTGGGGTGATCCCGGAATGGGCAAACGTGGAGTCGCCGATAACCGCCACTGAGGGAAACACACCCGCTTCCGCGCCGCCCTTGGCCATGCTGACACTGGCGCCCATGCAGACACAGCTCTGTATGGCATTGTAAGGGGGAAGAGCACCGAGTGTGTAACACCCGATATCGCTGAAGACATTTGACTGGGGGTAAGATTCCAAGGCTTTGTTGAGAGCATCATAGGCATCTCGATGACCACACCCTTGACAGAGTTGGGGAGGTCTTTCAGCCATGGGGAAATCGCTGATGGTTCTTTGTTCAAGAGGCTCCATTCCCAATCCCTGGCGCACTATCCCAGGAGTGAGCTCCCCTGTTGCAGGGAGATGTCCGCTCAGCTTCCCATGGACTTTT
>JBATYS010000433.1:0-1954 GCA_049674205.1 Candidatus Aminicenantaceae bacterium | reverse complement strand
AGCGAAACATCGGTCACGATCATAGTGAAACCCTCAGGCCTCCCCAATGCCTGATCATCATCGGAGAGCGAGTATTGTGTTTTTGCGATACAGACCGGAAGATCCTGGAAGCCATCGTGCTCTATCCCCCTTATCCTCCGCCGGATCTTCCCCTCCATCGCCACAGACGCAGCGCCAAACATCTGTGTGGCGATGGCCTCGATCTTTTCAGCCAAGGGCACGTCCAGGGGATAGAGGTGTCGAAAATTGTGCTCGTCCTTCTCGATGGCTTCGATGATCTCCTCTGCCAGTGCCACTCCGCCCTCGCTGCCCTTATCGTAGACCTCGCTCAGGGCGACACGCACTCCTTCTTTATGACACAGATCCATGACTTTTTCGATCTCTTCATCTGTATCAGAGGAAAATCGGTTCAAGGCCACCACAAAAGGAACGCCAAAAAAGCGGAGATTTTCGATGTGTTTCTGGAGGTTGACAAATCCTTTCTCAACGGCGGTGATATTAGCGATCTCCAGATCATCCCGCTTTACGCCTCCATGATACTTGAGAGACCGGACAGTCGCCACCAAGACACAGGCGTCCGGTGGCGGGAGGGGACTTGTCCGCACTACGATATCGAAGAACTTGACCGCTCCAAGGTCTGAGCCGAACCCACATTCCGTGACAACAAAATCCGCGAGATTAAGTGCCAGATCAGCAGCGATCACAGAACTCGTCCCGTGGGCTATGTTAGCGAAGGGGCCTCCATGGATGAATATGGGAGTTCCTTCCCCTGTCTGAACAAGATTGGGATTTATGGCATCTTTCAGCAGCGCCGCCATGGCTCCGTGGGCCTTGAGATCCCTGGCAAAAACAGGTTTTTTATCCGGAGAATACCCAACAAGGATATTCCCAAGCCTCTCTTTCAAATCTACCAAATCTTTGGATAAGCACAGGATGGCCATGACTTCAGAGGCAGCGGTGATATCAAAACCTGTCTCCCGGGCCAGCCCGCGGAGTGGGCCTCCGATACCGATGATGACTTCCCTTAAAACGCGGTCATCCATATCCAGGACCCTTTTCCAGGTGATGGTCCGGCTGTCCAAAAGCCCGCACGCGCCGTCGAAATGAATGCGGTTGTCCACTATCGCAGCCAGAAGGTTGTGTGCCGATGTGATCGCATGGAGGTCGCCTGTAAAATGCAGGTTGATCTCATCATGGGGCAACACACGTGCAGCACCTCCTCCAGTCGCTCCACCTTTCATGCCAAAAACCGGGCCTAAAGAAGGCTCCCTCAGGGAGGCTGTCGCTTTTTTCCCGAGCCGGTTCAATGCATCTGCCAAACCGATAGAGGTCGTGGTCTTGCCCTCTCCGGCAGGAGTCGGGGACATGGCCGTCACCAAGATCAGCTTCCCCCTCTCCTTGCCTTCACTACGAATTCTGTCTGGAAAGAGCTTGGCTTTGTACTCCCCATATTTCTCCAAATTTTTGGCTTTTATCCCTAATTTCGCTGCGATCTGTTCAATGGGTTTCATCATGTCTGACCTCCTGTCACTTGGCCTGAATTATTCATAAAAGATGCTAACAAACTTAGATTAAAAAACCTTTCACAAAGGAAAATTAAATATCTTATTGTTAGCATCTTTTACCCTACGGGCGAACCGATCTCACTACAAAGCCTTCGTTGTAGGCCACTCGCGGTAGTTCACTACAGCTTCGTGGGCCACTGCCTCGCCTTTGCAGCGACCTCAATTCGTGAATAATCCATTAATCCTGAATTATCATAACAGATGCAATATTTAAATGTTACATTACTTTTTCTTAATACTCAAAAGAGTTGTTATAACCGATTTCGAACATTCTTGAGACAGAGTTCATACTCCTCGATAAGTCCCTGGTCAGCAAAGCTGAAATAGCGGTTGTTCCCGATGATAATGTGATCCAAAACCTTGATCTGCATAATGTTTGTGGCGAATAT
>JBATYS010000432.1:0-2358 GCA_049674205.1 Candidatus Aminicenantaceae bacterium | reverse complement strand
GTGGCCGACCATGCAATACCTTTTAAACCGGCTGACCAAGCGGCTGTCTTGTCGATCTGAACAAAATCGAGCACACCGCTATCAGCGATCTGGTTCTCATAGAGCCAGATCCTCTTGGGTGCATAGGGGCTGTTTCCGTTCGAAGACATAAACAGAAAATCAAAATCACCATCATCGTCGTAATCCCCTGACGTCATACCGCAGTGGCCACTTCCATCAATCGGGGCTCCCCCGACTCCTTGTGTAGGCCAACCGCCCGCGCCATCGCTTCCGTCGATCCATTGCGTGATCTCGAAGGTTCCGATATCCCCGTTCACGCCCTGGTTCTTCACGAAGGAAAGAACGTTGCTGTAGCTTGAGCTTGAGCCGATAAGGTCGGGCCATCCATCCAGGTCGAAATCATTGGCCGTCACCGTATTGATCCACACAGGTATGTGCTGGGGATTGGTGATATCGAAGTTCGAACCCAGCATGTTGAGTGTGACATATCCTTCTCCCCAATGGTCCACAGAGCTTGCGGGATCTTTGAATATCGTCGTGTCAAAAGATTCCTGGTAATCCCCGGTATCCTGCGGACACAACACCTCTTCCTGCGCCCAGTATCTAACGACAAAGATCGAGATGATAAACACCAGGGGCAAAAAAATGCTGATAAATTTCCTTTTTTTATTCATTGTCTCCCTCTTCCTTTTCCTTTTCCTTGTTTTATATAAAATTTGTTTTTTACGTTCCAGGAAGCTCGATGACGAGCTCTACCTCAACTCTTGATGTGATCAGAGTATCTCCAAGCTGAACAGCACCGATACAGATCAGCAGCGCATCACCCGGATCGGGAGAGCCCCCGCCTCTCTCATCATCGATCAAAAACACGGTGTAGGTGTACCGAGTGTCATACGCTCCTGCTCCATCAGGAATAAAAGGTGTTTTGTAGAAAATGACATTGTCATAATCGGGGATTCCATCCCCGGTGGGATCAAGCAGATCAAGCACTTCTGCGTCCGTTTTTTTCCGGAAATAATAGTCATCGAGGGGTATATCGATCCCTGCGGGATCGATCAGATAGTGTCCATCAAAACTCGTCCAGGACTGCCCTGCGAAAAAATCCTCGATGGCTAAATAGGACGAATCAAATCCCGCCTCTGCCGCGTTAAAAGCCTGCTCCTGCCACCTGATGTTTCCTGTCACTTTAGAGCCGGTACTCGTAATCGTCACAAGCACGATTCCGACAGTCAACATAAACGCAAGCACAAGGATGACAACGATTAGGCCCACACCTTTTTCATGGGGTTTATTGTCCTTTTTTTTATTCGGCTGATTTTGATGTGTCTTATCCATTCTTACCTCAATTTCGCTCCCCCGTGTTATAGAGGCTGAGAGACATATTTCTTATCGTGACTGTTGACTCGAGCAAAAACCGGCGGTGCATATCATCGTCAGGCGCGACCAAACCGTTTGCGATGGCAGGCCTTCTGTAGTTGTGCAGGTTGGCAGGAGGTGTGCTTGAAAAACTGACGAACGGCCTGGCTGTTTTTCCCAACACCCACATCTTTATCTGAGAGAGTCTCGAAATGGTGTCGAGATCTCCGGTCCAGTTGGGCTGCCAGTCGATGAATCCATCAAGGACATTATCGGCATTCAGATAATCCCCGTTGTACTGGAATTGGATGCTTTCGATGTTCTGGGCAATAGGAAAATGAAGCATCAGACCACCCGCCGTGCTCTCATCAATAGTTGTCATATACAGGGTATTCGGGACACCGTTTCCACTCTCATCGACCACATACCCTCTATTCGGGAGCAAAGACGCCGTCAAGTCAGGATAGTCGTTGGGATTTCCTGTGGTGTCCACCCAGTAGTATCTGATCTGTCCCAGTGTCACGATGGCATCCTCCCAGCAATCAGCGGCACATCCCGTATCGACAAGCCCTCCCGGAGGATTGAGCTCCGATTGTCCAGGCTGCATGTTGAAATGTTCTATTCCAGAGCCACATCCGAAGACAGAATTGGCAGGAATATACCTAAAAGTGAAACACCCGGGACATCGAGTGGATATGACCATAACGACCCTGTTATTGTAAAAGTCAGGACAGGGATAAGGAGAATTTTCCAATGACCAATCATAGAGAAACGCAGTCGCCGCCCCGCCTCCGGTTCCACCTGAATAGGTTTCAATGATCAGACACAACGGATTGTCAAAATTCCCCAAAAGTTTGAGGGCATCGGACTCTTCCGGGGCGGGACTGTAGCTGTCTGTTCCTTCAATAAAATAACCCGATATATCTGAGGTGAGCCCCACTCCCGCCGATCGGGCGTCTCTGGAAACAAAGAACATGGAAGACCGGACGTCCTGCTGCAACT
>JBATYS010000431.1:0-3920 GCA_049674205.1 Candidatus Aminicenantaceae bacterium | reverse complement strand
ATCGGGAGCTCCGCTAATAACTTTTTACCCCAGGGATCATCGCAGTTGATCACGGCCATCTTTTTTCTGCCTGGGATCAGAAATAGCTTTTTTTTGGCCTCAAAGTACTGATCCATCGTATGATGGTAATCCAAGTGTTCACCGCTCAAGTTGGTGAACACAGTCACATCAAAATCAATGCCTGTAACGCGATAGAGTTCCAGCGAGTGGGAGGACACTTCCATCACACAGTGTGTGGCGCCTGAATTGACCATCTCTCTCATCATTCTTTGAAGGTCCGGAGCCTCAGGTGTTGTCCTCTCTGCGGTTGATTGGATGCCAGGACCGCGATAGGAGATCGTCCCGATCACTCCGGTCAGGAAGTTTGTCTTCTTGAAGATCTCCTCGAGTATGTATGTAACGGTCGTTTTCCCTTTTGTACCCGTGATCCCGACAACTTTGAGCTTTTGCGATGGGTGGGCATAGAGATTGGCTGCGCAGAGTGCAAGCGCTACCCTGGAATTAAGAACTTGTATCCATGTCTTTGGAAAATTTTCAGGCTTCTCTCTATCCGAGAGGACAGCAATCGCTCCCCGGTCCACAGCCTCTCCGATGAAATCATAGCCATCTGCTTTTTCTCCCTTCAGAGCGGCGAAAAGGTCACCGGGCTGGACGGTTTTTGAAGAGTAGGAAATGCCGTGAATGTTTTCATCCGTGTTCCCACGTATGTTCACTACGGGAATTCCTGCCAAGACATCCGAAAGCTTCATCGTCCGTCCGCACTCCTCACGCTTGCTGTCATCATTGACTTTGTGAAAGCCTCATCTTTGGGAACTTGGAGATAGCGAAGTGTTTGGGAAGCGATCTCCTTGAAAACAGGAGCTGCAACATCTCCCCCGTAGAATTCGCCTTCGGGTTCATCGATGACCACCACGATCGCTAGAACCGGATTTTCGACGGGGACAAAGCCGACAAACGAAGCCGTGTGTTTTTTATTCGAGTACCGGCCGATGGAAGGATCGAATTTTTGTGCAGTCCCTGTTTTTCCAGCAATACTGTAACCATCAACCTGGGCTTCTGTTCCTGTCCCCCTGAGGACGACGTTTTGTAGGATCCGGGATAGGGTTTGTGCTGTCTCTTCTGAAATGACTCTCCGGAATTGAATAGGAGGATCCTGTTGTTCTCCTGACGACATCAGGATCTTTTTGACGATACGCGGGGATGTGACGACCCCTTTATTTGCAACCGTGCTGATGGCCTGCAGCATCTGGACAGCTGTGATGGAGATCTCATAACCGATGGATAGGGAATAGAGTGAAATGTCTGTCCAGTTTTCAATTGGCCGGAAGATCCCTTTCTCTTCGGCGGGCAGGTCGATCCCTGTCTTTTCTCCAAAGCCATAGTCCTTAATCATCGTGTACATGTTTTCTTTTCCGATACGTTCTCCGATTTGAATGGTTCCCACGTTGGAAGAGTATATGATGACATCCGGAAACGTCAGAATCCCCATTTTTTTGTGATCCCAGACCGTTTTTCCTGGAATTCTTATTTTTCCAGGTGTGCAATCAAATACATCATGAAGTCGTACGCTTTTGTTTTCAAGTGCTGCGGATGCAGTGACGATCTTGAATGTTGAGCCTGGATCGAATGTGTGATGGATAGCGCGATTTCTTTCCACTCTGGAAATGTTGGCGGGGAGGGCGTTCAAATTATATGTGGGATAGCTTGCCATGGCCAATATTTCCCCTGTGGCGGGGTGGGATATGATCACCGTTCCCCAGAGAGCGCGCGTCTTTCGTAGAGAATCTGCCAGTTCTTTCTCAGCGATATACTGAATGGTCTCATCGATGGTCAGGATGAGGTCTTTTCCGGGTTCAGGGTCTTTGAGGATCTCGAACCGGTATTCCCTGTGTTTTGCATCCCTCAAGATCAGTCGTTTTCCCTCCTCTCCCGAGAGGACGGTGTTGTATTTGTATTCGATCCCACTTTGTCCTCGATCATCGATGTCGACTCGTCCAAGCAGTTGAGCGGCCCGCTTTCCTTGTGGATAGAACCTTTTGTTCTCATCGTCAAAATGAATGCCGCTCAAGTTGAGCTCTTTCACCCTGTCTGCCACTTCTGGCTCAACCTTTCGTTTGATCCAGATGAAAGACTTATCATTTTTTATTCGGGAATATACAGATGCCAGGTTTTTTGAGGATAAACCCAGGATCCTTCTGAGCTTATTGATTTTCTCCCGATGGGATTCCAGGGATTCGTCTTTGGGGGGATAATAAAAAATGGAAGGTCGGGGCAGGCTTCGTGCCAATATAATTCCTGAGCGATCGAAGATGGTTCCCCTCTGGGGATAAACGGCCTTTACATCATGATTCTGAAGGAGGACTTTGGCCTTGAACTTTGTGTGGTTGATGACTTGGAGATCAACCAGGCGTAACACGATGATGCCCAGCCAGAGAAAGAGAAAGAAGAGCAGGATGATCGTCCTGGTATTGATCTTTTTCTGGCGTGGATTTTTCATCAGCTATTGTTCCTTCGTCCTCCCTGTAGATTCATGATAAGCGATCTGTTTGTCCTCGGGAGGTCTCATTTTGAGCGATTGGGTGGCGATCTTCTCCACTCTCTCAAGCGAGAGAAGGGACGCCTTTTCTGCCTCCAGCTGTTCGATATCTTTCTTGATCGATGCGACATCTTCCTCCAACTCCCGGGTTTGGTAGCCCAAGCGGATGGATTCAGCTTGGTGCCAGATATAGAAGGTCAGGAGAGAGATGACAAAGGCCATGCACAGGATCCCTATGGCGATCTGTTTTTTCGTGAATTTCTTACTGACCACTCAGGTTCGCTCCACTGCTCTCAATTTTGCCGACCTCGATCTGAAGTTTTGTTGGACTTCCCTTTCTGTTGGAGTGACGGGTTTTTTCGTCAAGATTTTCAGAAAAGGAGTCCGGCCGTTAAGGGAGGAGGCCAGGTCCATAAATGTACGTTTAACGATCCTGTCTTCCAATGAATGGAAGGAGATTGCGACGATTCGGGTCTTTGCTTTGAGCTTCTCAACGATCCGCTCAAAAAATTCTGATAGGTCCTTCAGTTCCTGGTTGATCTCGATCCGTAAGGCCTGGAATACTCGGGCGGCTGGATGAGTTTTGCCCCTCTGCGGTCTCCACCGGCAGACGTCTTCGACGATTGATAAAAGCTCGGTCGTGGTTTCGAATTCTTTTACTTTTCTTCGAGAGACAATCTCCTTTGCCAGCCTTCTTGACTGCCTGAGCTCGCCGAAGTCAAAAAAAATCTGCGCCAGCCTGCTCTCAGAAGATTTGTTCACGAGTTTGGCTGCTGTTGTCTTGTTCCTGAGGTCCATCCTCATGTCGAGAGGGCCCTGCTTGTTGTAGCTGAAGCCTCTTTCCGGAGAATCGAGATGGTAGGAGGAAAGGCCGAGGTCGAGGAGAATGCCTCTGACCTTGGCAAAATCCAACTCGAGGTCGGGAAGATACCTGAAATCTGAATGGTAGAGCTCAACCCTGTCTGCGTAGGGCTTGAGCCTTTCTTTGGTTTTGAGGAGTGATTGCTCGTCGAGATCGAATCCTACAAGTCTTGCCTTTGGATTCTGCTGCAACAGCTCGAGGGCATGTCCGCCCAGTCTGATTGTGCAATCCACATATATGCCCTCTCTATTCACTCCCAGAAAATCCATCGTTTCTTCCAGGAGAACAGGAACATGGAGACTGCTCCTCATTCAACCCTATCCTCTGGTGAGAGTTCAGAAATACGCTCGAACTCTTCATCGGTCAGAGGATTCTGTTCGAGCACGTCATTTAGCAGGTTTGTGTTCCAAACCTCCAGATGGTTGTTGAGGCCGATGACTGTGACTTCTTCTTCGAGATTTGCTTTTTCTCTAAGGGATTGGCTGATCAGAACGCGTCCTTTGGGATCGATCTGGTACTGCG
>JBATYS010000430.1:0-1811 GCA_049674205.1 Candidatus Aminicenantaceae bacterium | reverse complement strand
CCACACGAGGTTTTCGAGCCTCCGGTTGGGGGCGAACTTGGGTGCACCTGGTGACAACCTGTTTCTCAGGGTCAGTTGGTACAGGAGCCTGAATCCCTATTTTGACAACACTTGGGGCGAGCGTCATCAGGCCAGCTTCTATACCGGCTTTAAAATCCCGAAGATCAACCTCGATGCCATCGGAATGCTGGATTACAACATCAAGGAGAAAAAGCTTCTTTACACGTCTCTCTCTGTGGTTTACCATTACCAGTGTATTGATTTTAAGGCAGATGTTAAGATATTTTATTTCCGAGAGAAACCCGAGACTCAGTTCGGCATTTCCATCGGACTCGGAAATATTGGGAAAACCACAGATTTTCTCGGAGATCTAACAGATAGCGAACATGCACAGACAAACAATCCTTATTATGATGGTGATAGAACAGGTTACTAAAAAGATCATCGATTCAAAGGGATTGAGGAGTGGAAGATGAAAGGCCTGATTTTAAGCGGAGGGAAGGGGACGAGACTTCGTCCTCTCACTTTTACACAGGCTAAACAATTGGTCCCTGTGGCCAACAAGCCTGTCCTGTTTTACGGGATCGAAGCACTCCAGGAAGCCGGGATAAAAGAGATCGGCATCGTTGTCGGTGACACAAAAGATGAGATCAAGGCGGCAGTAGGGGATGGTTCTCAATGGGGGGTAAAAATCACCTATATCGAGCAAGAATCCCCCCTGGGATTGGCTCATGCTGTAAAAATTTCTGAGGGTTTCTTGGCCAAAGAGCCCTTTGTGATGTATCTTGGCGACAACATCCTCAAAAGTGGCATCAAATCACTGGTTGATGAGTTCAAAAAGAAGAAGCCCAGCTCGCTCATCCTTCTCACAGAGGTGCCAAATCCTCAAATGTTCGGAGTCGCCGAGCTCGACGGAGAACGAGTGAAGAGGCTGGTTGAAAAGCCGAAAAAGCCGGCGAGCAACCTGGCTCTCGTTGGGGTCTACATGTTCGATTCCCATATCTTCGAGGCTGTTAATGCCATAACACCATCCTGGAGGAATGAGCTGGAGATCACAGATGCCATCCAGTACTTGATCGAACACGGGCATGTTGTCCATCCCCATCTGGTCTCGGGATGGTGGAAGGACACTGGTAAACTCGAAGACATTCTTGATGCCAACCGGCTGATCCTTGAACGCATAACAAGACAGATCGAAGGCCAGGTTGATGAGGCATCCAAGGTCAGTGGAGAGGTCATCATCGAAGAGGATGTTCGCATCGAGAACAGCATTATCAGAGGTCCTGCCATAATCGGAGCAAAAACCGAGATCGTTCATTCCTACGTGGGTCCGTTCACATCCATCCAGAAAAACTGCCGCATTGTCCGGACGGAAATAGAGAACAGCATCGTGCTCGAAGGGAGCGAGATCAGCGACATCGGGAGCAGGATCGACGAAAGCTTGATCGGCCGGGAAACGAAGATATACAAGTGCCCTCCCAAGCCTTCAGTCTATCGCTTCATGGTGGGCGACAAGAGCGAGATCGGGATCAAATGATTTTAAAGTGAAGATCATCACAATAATGAGTACCTTTAAATATAGAATCAGAGGTAATGTTTTTGCTCCAGTCAGATTTTATACGCCATTCCCTCATCACCTTCTCGGCGCTGTGGAACTCCGCATGTTTATTTTATTCACAACAAAGGTGTCCCTCAGCTATCGTATCTCTTTCCGTTGGAATCTGCCATGCTCACACAGTCCTCGCGCTCGACTATGTCGAGTACCCTCGGCGGTGATTCGAGGAAGGCTAAATCTTCCGATGTCGCTCAAT
>JBATYS010000429.1:0-2274 GCA_049674205.1 Candidatus Aminicenantaceae bacterium | reverse complement strand
TCAGTTCCAATCCTCTCTACTCCATATCCCTGGGCCCATTCGATGGCATATTTATCGATAACAGCAATGCTGACACCGGGCACTCTATAGAACGCCATCCGGTCAGAAAGCTTCATCCTTTCAGGGTTTTCTCCCTTAAAAACAACCGTCCTCAGCAATCCATTCTCGACAGCGTCGATCCTTTTTCTCGTGAGCGATCCCGCTGTTTCACAATTCGATAAAACCAAGATGACCAAGAGACAGAATATATAACCTAGGGAAGGTAATCTCTTCATTTTTCTCTCTCTACAAACCTTATACCAAACACTCATTTCTCTGTCAAAATTTGCGTTGTAGGCATCCGCAAAACCGTGATGACAGGAATCACTTTGCGTTATTGAGCGTGCCGATTGTGTGATGGAGAAAACCGTGAGAAGGGATGGATGGGCATGGTACATCTCCCTGGGGGAGATGTGAGGGAATCCCCCTTGTCCGAGCGAAGTTTCCTCGCTGGGGAAACTAAGCGTGTTTTCAAAATCACCAATTGGAACACTCGGAACGTCATTCATCACAGTTTTAGAGATACCTCCATTTGCGTTCGGACGAAGAAAGGGGTATGCTGCTAGAAAAATTGCGACGACCAACTGAGGAGATTTCTCATGTCTAGATCTTCAATTCTTAGACCTTCCCTCATCTATATTTTATTTCTGATGGCTTCTTTGGTGGCATGTGGACCAAAACAGGATGACAGAGCAAGAGGCATTTCTGTTATAGAGGTGACCATTAAGGATATTCATGAAGCTTACAGATCCGGGAATCTCACATGTCGGGAACTAGTCGAGATCTACCTGGGAAGGATCGAACAGTACGACAAATCTACCAGGCTAAACGCCATCGTGGTTGTCAATCAAAATGCCCTCAAGACAGCAGATGAGCTGGATGAGGAATTCCAAAGGACGGGAAAGCTACGCCCCCTTCATGGCATCCCTGTTATTGTCAAGGATAATTATGAAACGTACGACATGCAGACCACAGGAGGGTCGATGGCGCTGAAGGGATTTATTCCTCCAGACGATGCCTATCAAGTCCGAAAACTTCGTGAGGCTGGGGCCATCATGCTTGTCAAATCCAATATGGCGGAATGGGCGTTCAGTCCCTATCATACACTGAGTTCAACAGCCGGTGTGACAGCAAATCCGTATGATCTCAACAGAGTACCAGCAGGCTCGAGTGGAGGCACAGCCGCGGCTGTGGCCGCCAACTTTGGGACAGTAGGACTGGGAACGGATACGGGAAATTCCATTCGCGGACCATCATCTCATTGCAGCCTGGTCGGTATCCGCTCGACCATGGGCCTGACCAGTCGAGACGGCATTATCCCTCTTTACCTGCGGAACGATATCGGAGGCCCGATGTGCCGGACTGTTGAGGACGCTGTCCGTATCCTGGAAGTGATCGCCGGATATGACCCGAACGATCCCATCACAGAAAAATGTAACGGGAAGATCCCTGAAAACTATACACAATTCCTCGATAAAGATGGACTAAAAGGTGCGAGTATCGGTGTGTTTCGCCTCTACACAGACAGACCGGCAACCGATGCTGAGGTGCTCGCCCTCTTTGAGGGGGCCATCGAGGATGTTAAGTTGGCTGGTGCTGAGATCGTGGATCCTTTCGTGATTCCAGACTTTGGTAGACTCACTAAAGGCATATGGTGTGATATGTTCCGGCACGACCTCAACAACTACTTGGCCTCGCTGGGCGACAACGCACCCATTCAAAACTTGCTCGAGGTCTATAACAAAGGCCTGTTTGCCACGCCCAACAAGATGCGGATTTTTCACGCCCTAGAAGTACCGCTCCAAGAAGAACCAGCTTGTAAGGATATCTATACAGAGCCGAAAAATGTTGTTTTTCGAGAAGCGGTCCTTAAGGCGATGGCTGACCAAAACGTGGATTTTATCATTTATCCTACCTGGAGAAATCCCCCGCGCAAACTGGGTGATTTCAAGAGTCCTGCCGGCGACAACAGCCAGCTCATCCCTCCCCACACAGGAATGCCAGGATTTACTGTTCCGATGGGCTTCACATACAAGAATCTTCCTGCAGGCCTGCAGATCGTGGGGAGGCATTTCGATGAGCCTGGTCTCATCCGCGTAGCCTACGCGTATGAGCAGGCCACACAGCACCGATTTCCTCCCAAGAGATTTGATTGATCACACTGTTTTAAAACACAGTGTGATGATGGTATTCCACAACGGCACGCTCATTAGAACCGTTGCAAAAAAAGGATTT
>JBATYS010000428.1:0-3208 GCA_049674205.1 Candidatus Aminicenantaceae bacterium | reverse complement strand
TCAGCGGGATCCTGGATGAGGAGTATTCTGTTCGGGTTATCGATGCCATCATCAACAAACAGACAGAAGATGACGTTCTCTCCAAGGTCGAGGATTCCGGAGCCCGGGCTCTGATATTCACGACAGGAACAGCCACGATGCAGTCTGACCTGCGGTTGATGGCGCGGATCAAAGCCAAGACCGATATAAAGATCGTGGCGAGTGCGGGAATCTTGCCCTTTATCGGGGAGGAATTCCTCAAACGGTATGAATATGTCGATGCGCTTCTGCTGGATTTTACAAGCCAAAATATACGTGTGTATTTAAGAGAAAACGGACAGGGTGACGTGCCATTGCAGGGACTCATTACCAGGAAAAATGGTCAGTTTCTAAAGAGCACTGAAAAACTGCCGCTGACTTACACCGTTCCTGTCCCCAGGCATGACCTCTTCGATTTTAAAAAATACCGGATCCCGATCGCCCGGAGATTTCCGTTTACAGTCGTTGTGACCTCATTAGGCTGTCCTCACAACTGCGGATTCTGCACGGCTGGTGCGTATGGATATAGGACGAGGGATGTAGACGGAGTTATCGAAGAGCTTCGTCTGTTAACCCGTCTGGGTGTGAAGGAAATCCTGTTCCAGGACCCCACGTTCACGATCAACACGAATCGCGTGGTCGAGATCTGCAGCAAGATGGTCGAAAGCGAATTTGATTTTACTTGGAGCTGCAACGCCGACATCAAATCCTTCAACGAGGATAAAATCAAACAAATGAAGGCGGCGGGATGCCATACGGTGTCTTTGGGCATCGAGAGCGGGAGTGAAAAGATCCTCCAAAAATATTCCAAGACAATCACAACAGACGAGATTAAGGACACGATCCAAATGCTGAACGCCTACAAGATCCATATACTGGGCTATTTCATCATCGGTCTGCCGGGAGAGGACGAGGAATCCATCCGGCAGACTATCGATCTGGCTAAACAACTGGATATCGATTTTGCCTCCTTTGCCATCGCCACCCCCGATGTGGGGACACCGCTGCGGAGAGAGGCCCTGCTAAAAGGCTGGATGCGCGCCGAGGAGGATGTGTTCGACAGCACGGACTTCCCTGTTCTTGAGACAGGAACCCTTTCAAAGGAAAAAGTCTGGAAGCTCAGGAGTCAAGCTGTTAGGGAGTTTTACCTCAGGCCTTCCTATCTGTTCAAGATGATGCGCCAGATCCGGAATTTCCGGGATGTGAGAGTGGCGGCCTCGAATGCACTGTCGCTTTTTCGAAAGTCATGAAAAAAGTTATAATCAATGCCGATGATTTCGGTCTGGTCCAGGGTGTGAATGAGGGGATCGTCAAGGCCCATCAAGAGGGTGTCCTGACGAGCGCCACACTCATGGCCAACATGCCGGGATTCGATCAGGCTGTGGAAATGGCAGGAGCCAATCCGGAGTTAGGCGTGGGTGTGCATCTCAATATACTTAGAGGACAGCCCCTCTCACCGGTCAAGAAAGTGGACAGTCTTCTCTCGAGGGAGCTTCGTTTTATTCCGAGTGTCGCGAACCTTCTTTATCGAATGGCCCTGAAGCGGGTCAGCTTCGATGAAGTCGAGAGAGAGTTCAGGACTCAGGTGGAGAGAGTGCAGCGGGCTGGTATCGATCCCAGCCACATCGACAGCGAGAAGCACATCCACTTGATCCGGCCTCTCTTCCGGATTGTCCTCAAGCTGGCAAAGGAGTATAAAATCCACAAGGTTCGGTTTATTCAGGAAAACTGTGTATCCTCACGGCCGGGACAGATGTTCAAATCGATATTCATCTCCCTGTCCTCGACCTCCATGAAGAAAAAGATGGTCCAGGAGGGGGTTCGCTCTCCCGACAATTTCTATGGCGTATGTGACAGCGGCAGGATCACAGCAGTCAGAATCCAGCAGGCGCTTCAAAGAGCCAAAGTGGGTGTCACAGAAATTATGGTTCATCCTGGATTTATCACGCAAGAAATGATAGAGTTAGAAAAAAAGATCGGCCCTTATTACATCAATAAATACAGAGAGAAAGAGTTAAACGCACTGCTCGATGAAAAATTGCCTGAAGTCATCGCTGATCTGGGGATTCAGTTGATAAATTTTAATCACTTATAAACGGTAAAAAAATCCTATGGATGAAAAAGATAAAAACCTGCAGATTTCGATCGTAGTCCCCTTTTACAATGAAGAGGACAACATCGAAGAGCTATATGAACAATTGACCCGGGTGCTTAAAGGGCTGGGGGTGTCGTACGAGTTGATCTTTATCGATGACGGCAGCACAGACCGAAGCCATGACATACTGATAAAAGTGTTCGAATCTGATAAAACTGTCAAGTTCATCCGGTTGCGTAAAAACTTCGGGCAGACCGCTGCTCTCCAGGCTGGGTTTGACCATGCCAAAGGTGAAGTCATCATCACCATGGACGGGGACCTGCAGCATGACCCAGAGGACATTCCCAGGCTGCTAGCTCCATTGGAACAGGGCTTTGATATTGTCTCCGGATGGCGAAAAGAACGGAAGGATAATTTTTTGCTGAGAAGGTTTCCCTCCTGGGTAGCCAACAGGATCATGCGCCTCCTCTCGGGGGTGAAGATCCACGATTTCGGGACAACTTTTAAGGTATACAAACATGATGTCCTCAAAGGGATCCGGCTATATGGAGAGCTCCATCGTTTTATCCCTGCTCTCATCAGCCGGACAGGAGTGAAGATCACAGAAGTCCCGATCAAGAATGTGGTCCGCCAGAAGGGAAAATCGAATTACGGACTTTCGCGCATCCGCAAAGTGCTCTTTGACTTGATGACCGTCAAGTTCATCATCAGTTTTATCGACCGGCCGCTGCAGTTTTTTGGGCTTATCGGCCTCGTCCTCGGAGGGATCGGATTCACCATTGCTCTCATCCTGACAATGGGATTTTACATTTTCGAATGGTCGATCAGAGACAATCTGGGGAATTTAATTCTCGGTGTGTTCCTGATGATCCTGGGACTCCAGTTCATCATGACCGGACTGCTCGCTGAGATCATCTCCCGCATCTATTTCACAACTCACGAGATGCGGATCTACTCCGTGGCGGAGATGAAATCCCATCAACCTTCCGGGGATGAAGAGGGGCGTTGAGCCTGGGCCCGGAATGAGGGAGAGCTGTTGAACAAGATTTTGTTCAAAAGAGTTCAACAGAAAGCCGACCTTTTGACTTGGGTGGG
>JBATYS010000427.1:0-6365 GCA_049674205.1 Candidatus Aminicenantaceae bacterium | reverse complement strand
CAGGCTTTTTATATCTGGAGATGAAGCCATCGCCTTGGGAGCTCTTGCTGCCGGATGCCGTTTCTTTGCCGCATACCCGATCTGTCCGGCCACTGAAATCTGGCAGTGGCTTCTCAAACATATCCATGAATTTAATGGTTTAGTTGTGCAAACAGAGGATGAGATCGCAGCCATAAACATGGCATTGGGAGCTGCCTATTCAGGCGTGAGAGCGATGACCTCAACTTCAGGCCCAGGAGCATCCTTGATGATGGAGGGCTTCAGTTTAGCTGGGATGGCTGAGATCCCCTTAGTTGTAGCGCATCTGCAGCGAGTCGGCCCGAGTACAGGATTGCCGACCCGGCCCGAACAATCTGACTTGAATCAATGGGTGTTCGGCGCGCACGGAGATTTCCCACGAATAGTCCTCTCCCCAGGCACCATCGAAGAATGTTTTTATTTCATGACCGATGCGTTCAACCTTGCTGAGAAATACCAGTGTCCTGTGATCTTGCTCACAGAACAGAACTATGGTCAGAATTTTTATACAGTAGAAAAGTTCGACTTATCCCGAGTGGCCATAGACAGGGGCAAACTCCTCTCCCAAGATGAACTTCTCAAGATAGAGGATTACAAAAGGTATGCGTTCACAAAAAACGGTATATCACCGCGAGTCGTTCCCTCTATGGCTAATGGAATCCACATGGTGGAGGGAAACGAACACGATGAGAAAGGTTATCGTGATGAAGATGAAGAGATCCGCATCAAAATGATGAACAAACGGATGACCAAACTGAATATCGCTGCCAAAGATGTGATCCCACCCAAGCTTTGGGGGAAGAAGGATGCAGATATCGGGATCATCGGATTTGGGTCCACGGTCTGTCCGATCAGGGAGGCCATGGATCAACTGGAGGAAAAAGGGATCTCGACCAAGTATCTGCAGGTTCGCACTCTCTGGCCTTTTTCTGCTGCAGAGGTCGAAAAATTCATGAGTAGCTGCAACACTGTGTTTGTCGTGGAAAATAATTATTCTGGACAATTGAGCCAATTGATCCAGGGCCAGGGCGTCGAGTGTTCCCGTGTCCATAAGATCAATAAATATTCTGGTCATACGTTTAGGCCCATTGAGATAGCAGAAGGAGTGCTTGGAGTGCTCAAACGATGAAGGAAAACAGCTATCATCTCCATGATCCCACTTGGTGCCCGGGATGTGGCATCTATGGCGTCTTTGCCGCTCTGAAAAAGGCAGCTGCGTCTCTCCAAATTCCGCCCGAGAGGATGGTGATCGTGACGGGCATTGGTTGCCATGGGCGGCTCAACAATTATTTTAATGCTTATGGATTCCATGGGTTGCACGGAAGAGCCCTTCCAGTGGCAGCAGGCATCAAGCTTGCAAATTCAAGCCTGGCAGTCCTGGCTGTGAGCGGGGATGGAGATGCCTATTCCATCGGCGTGGGCCATTTTATCCACGCTAATCGAAGAAATGTCAATATAACCTGCATTGTTGTAGACAATCGTGTTTATGCCCTGACACAAGGTCAGGCCTCTCCCACGAGCCAAAAAGGGTATGTGTCGGTCTCTTCGCCCTTCGGCTCTAAAGAAACCCCGCTAGATGGACCTCGACTGGCCATTGTGTCGGGCGGGACATTCGTAGCCCGCGGATTCTCGGGGATTCCCGAACATTTGACGGCATTGATCATTGAGGGTATGACACACAACGGATTTTCCTTGATCGAGGTGCTGAGTCCCTGTGTCACCTACAACAAGATAAACACCTACAAATGGTTCAAGGAAAACATCGTCAATCTGGATGACGACACAGATTACAGTGCCAAAACCAGAAAAAAAGCGCTGGAGGTGCTCTCTGATCGGAGCAAAATTCCCATAGGGTTGCTCTATCAAGAGGAGCGGCCATCTTTTGACGACTTGAGTTTGCCCAGTGACACACCTATCGTACTGACCGCGTTGGATGTTGATGAAAAAAAACTCAATGCTATAATGAAGGACTTTGAGTAATCCTGTTTAAAGAAATAGAATTTTTTTTGGAGGAAAGTATCGGCAGTTTTTATGAATAATTTATATAAAGGAGATAAGATATGAGAGAAAAAGTAGAGAAGGCATTAGATAAAATCCGCCCTTCCCTTATGGCAGACGGAGGAAATGTGGAACTCGTCGATGTTGAAGACGGCGTCGTGAAAGTTAGGTTAACAGGCGCCTGTGGAGGCTGTCCGATGTCTCAGATGACTCTTAAGATGGGGATCGAACGCGTGTTGAAACAAGAGATCCCCGAGATCAAAGAGGTTGAATCCGTGTAACTGTTTGGATGGGGGAGTGTACGATGAGAAGAGTATATTTTGATCATATTGCATCAACTCCTGTGTTTCCTCAGGTCATGGAGGCCATGCTTCCCTATTTGAATGAGTTCTACGGCAATCCGCAGAGCCTGCATTCTTTTGGTCAAGAGACTGCGAGCGCCATTGAATCTGCCCGAGAAAAGGTGGCACAGCTTATCGAGGCGGAAACTGAGGAAGTCTTTTTCACTTCCAGCGGGACTGAGTCCAACAACTTTGCCATCAAGGGCATGGCTCTTGCTCAGAGGACAAAGGGAAAAAATATCGTGATGTCTGCCGTGGAACATCAATCGGTTTTACACTCCGTGAAGAGCTTGGAAAAATCCGGCTTCTCTGTCACTGAAGTCCCCGTGGACCAGTTTGGGCTCGTGGATCCTGAAGATGTTAGAAAGGCCATTACTCCGGAGACGATCCTCGTTTCCGTTTTGCTTGCTAATGGCGAAGTGGGAACGATCGAACCTGTAGCTGCCGTTGCTAAAGTCTGTCAAGAGCAGGGAGTTTTGTGTCATACGGATGCCGTGGATGCAGTGGGGAATATACCCGTAAGCGTAAAAAGCCTGGGTGTCGATGCCCTGAGTCTTGCCGCGAATCAGTTTTATGGACCTACGGGCAGTGCAGCTCTTTTCTTGAAAAGGGGAACGCGCTGCCTTCCCCAAATCGACGGGGGCATCCAGGAAAGTGGTAAACGAGCGGGTTCAGAAAACATCGCAGGCATAGTCGGATTAGGAACAGCCGCCGAAATAGCTCAGAAGGAATTGGGCGTTTGGGCAGATAAAGTCAGGCCCCTTAGAGACACGATCATTCAGCGCATGGAGCAAGAGATGGAGCATGTGATTCTCACGGGTCACCCAATAAACAGACTCCCTCATCACTCCAGTTTCTGCGTCAAGTTCATAGAGGGTGAAGCCATGCTCCTGAACTTGGATATGAAGGGTATTGCCGCTGCCAGCGGGTCTGCCTGCACGTCTCGAGCCCTGAAGGCGTCTCATGTCCTTCTGGCCATGGGGCTGGACCATGCCACAGCGCAAGGCTCTTTGGTCTTCAGCTTAGTGGAAAAGAACACCACTGACGATATTGATTATCTTTTTGAAGTCTTCCCAGAAATCATTTTGAGGTTGAGACAAATGTCTCCCCTTTATCCCAATCAAGAAGAGGAGTGATAATATGATCTACAGCGAAAAAGTGATGGATCACTTCCAAAATCCCCGGAATGTGGGAACCATCGAAGATGCCGACGGAGTCGGAAAAGTTGGGAATCCTGTCTGTGGCGACATGATGGAATTCTATATCAAAGTTAAGGACAACCGCATCGCTGATGTCAAGTTTAAAACCTTCGGCTGCGGAGCAGCGATAGCCGTGTCCAGCATGGTCAGCGAAATGGCCCGAGGCAAGACTTTGGAGGAAGCGATGGCCATCACCAACGACGATGTCGCCGAAGAGTTGGACGGATTGCCGAAGAATAAGCTTCACTGTTCGAACTTAGGGGCGGACGCGCTGCATAAGGCTATCGAGAATTATAGAGAAGAAAAACTGGATCCCGAGAAAGAATCCGGCGAAAAAGCTGAAAAAGAAGATAAGGAAGAATGCTCCTGTCCGTATTGTGAAGGTCCTGTTGAAGGCCTTGAGGAGGTCTGCAGGAGCTGTCATGTTGAGTTCGATAGATGTGACGATTGCGATAGAGTGCTCAGTAAAGAGGACGAAAAGTGTCCTCACTGCGGCGCTACTAAGGTCAGGGTTTAGTTTTTTTCGGAAGAGAAAATACATGTTTGCCGATGAAACCCTGGATTGTTATGGTTTGCTGTGTCCCATGCCCATCATTCAAACGGCAAAAAAGATCAAAGAGATGGAGCTAGGTGAGATTCTTGAAGTCGTCTCCACGGATGCGGGCATCAAAGAAGATATGCCAGCCTGGTGTCGTCAGACAGGACAGGAATATCTGGGTTTAGAAGAGGATGGAGACATCTATAAGGTCTATGTAAAAAAAGTCAAAGGTTAATGTGCGCGAAAGGTAAGAAAACGTGGAAAAAAGAGAGATCATCGACGAAATCGAACGGTTGAAGGACGAGCGGAAAGCAGTCATCATCGCCCATAATTACCAGATACCGGATGTGCAGGACATCGCTGATTTTGTCGGCGATTCCCTGCAGTTGAGCCGTGAAGCCGCAAAACTGGACTGTGATGTCATCGTCTTTTGTGGAGTCCACTTTATGGCGGAGACGGCGGCGATCTTGGCCCCGGATAAGACCGTCCTCATTCCCGACATCCAAGCCGGTTGTCCAATGGCAGACATGATCACCGCTGAGGAGCTGAGGCATTGGAAAGGGGAATACTCCGGAAAGAAAGTGGTCTGTTATATCAACACATCAGCAGAAGTCAAGGCCGAGTGTGATATCTGTTGCACATCTTCCAACGCTCTAAAAGTTGTCAAATCCATCGAGGATGATACGATCCTTTTTGCGCCGGACAAGAATCTTGCCGCTTATGTCACACGTTTTACGGATAAAAAAATCATCCCTTGGGATGGATATTGTTATGTTCATCACAACTTTCGAGCCTGGCATGTCCGAGACAAACGCAATCTCTTCCCTGAAGCAGAGGTGTGGGTTCACCCCGAGTGTCGCCCGGAGGTCATTGACCTGGCCGATAAGGTTTTATCCACAGGAAAAATGGTTAAGGAAGCGCAGGTTACGGATAAAAAACATATCATTCTGGGAACCGAGGAGGGCATCATCCACCGCCTTAGCAAGCTCAATCCCGAGACCCACTTTATTCCTGTAAGAGATCACGCCATCTGCTCGAACATGAAAAAGATCGATTTGTCCAAGGTGTTGCGATCACTCAAGGAAATGGTTTTCAAGGTCGATGTGCCTGATGATGTTAGTCAAAGGGCAAAAGGGGCTATCGAGAAAATGATCCGTATTGGGTGAGGAAAATAAGATGAAGCATGCATGGCGCGTGGGGAGGATTGTGGGCATAGAGATCCGTATCGACTCCAGCTGGTTTGTCATTCTGATCCTATTCACCTGGTCCCTGGCTTCATCCTATTTTCCTGAGAAGTTTCCCGATTGGCCCCCCCTTCAGCTTTGGCTGATCGGACTTGTGACAAGTCTGTTGATATTCACTTCTGTGCTGGTCCACGAACTGTCTCACTCGCTTGTTGCAATAGCACAGGGCGAGAAGGTCAAAAGCATCACTCTTTTTATCCTGGGTGGCGTGGCGCAGATCAGTGAAGAACCCAAACAGCCCGTGCAAGAATTCTTTATGGCTTTAGTCGGCCCTCTGACCAGTTTTGCCATTGGTTTTGCAGCGCTCGTTTTTTCTTTTTTTCTGAAAGGAATGAGCGAAACCATTGGGGCTGTCGTCTCCTATTTAGGAATGATCAACATCATCCTGGCTGTATTCAACCTCCTTCCGGGTTTTCCGATGGATGGCGGAAGAGTTCTGCGATCCATAATCTGGAAAGTCACAGGTGATCTGAGAAAGGCGACAAAGATCGCATCACGGGTGGGACAGGGTTTTGCTTTTTTCCTGATCTTTGCCGGTATTCTTCAAATTCTCAGGCAAGATCTTACTGGCTTTTGGTTGATCTTTGTCGGTTGGTTTCTCCACAGCGCTGCAGTCAGAGGATACCAACAGGTGATGGTTGAGTCACTGCTCAAAGGCGTGAGCGCAAAAGAATTGATGACCAAGAACTTCCATACAGTCCCCAGCACATTGCTTGTACAAGATCTGGTCGATGTTTACATTCTCCGACAGAAAGAACGTGTGTTTCTAGTCCAGGATAACGATGTTCTTAAGGGGATTGTCTGTTTGGAGGATGTCAAAACAGTGCCTCGCGCAAAGTGGACACAAACACCTGTCGCAGAGATCATGACCCCTCGTGATAAATTAGAGGCTGTTTCCCTCGATTCCGATGGAAGCGCTATCCTGAACAGTTTGACGGCCAAAGAGATCCATCAAGTCCCAGTGATGGTTGGCGATAGAGTAGAGGGAATCATCTGCCGTACGGATATTCTCCGTTTCATCCAGCTC
>JBATYS010000426.1:0-1639 GCA_049674205.1 Candidatus Aminicenantaceae bacterium | reverse complement strand
AAAAATTGACTGTTTTCACTTATATGTACGAATGCACATGGGTTTTTGTTCCAATTGGACTAAGGAGGTCTCCACGAGTTCAAGTACGGGGATGACTTATCAAACGAGTTCGGCTCACTCAAGAACCTACAAATAAAGGGGACTGTCCCCTTTTATGCCACCATTTATTTACGGGAGGCGAGGAGTTTTTCGACGTCGTCGATCTCTTTGGGGACGTTTATTGTGAGGACTTCGCAGCCGTCCTTGGTGATGAGGACTGTGTCTTCAATCCTGACTCCGAGGTTCTTCTCCGGATAATACAGTCCCGGCTCGATAGCAAACACCATGCCTTCCCGCAGAGGGCTGATCGGGCCTACATCATGCGTGGCCATGCCAACACCATGGCCGATCCCGCCTCTTTGACCTCTTGTGTTTATCCCCATTTTTTTCATCTTTTCGGCGACATACTTTTGCACATCTGCAGTCGTCACGCCAGGTCGGTAGGCTTCGATCGAAGCTTTTTGAACTTCCAAAGCGATGATGTAAACCTCTCGCTGTTCATCCGTGAACTTCCCGTTGGCCGGCCAGGTTCGGCTGATGTCCATGCACATATAATCCAGCTCTCCTCCAAAATCCATGAGTATGATATCGCCATCCTCAACCAACCGGGAATTCTCTGCGTAGTGCAATATACAGGAGTTCGGTCCCGAACCCACAATGGGAGGATACGCGAAACGTCTAGCACCATGCCTCCATATCACGGACATT
Source organism: Candidatus Aminicenantaceae bacterium (assembly GCA_049674205.1). Classification (GTDB taxonomy): domain Bacteria; phylum Acidobacteriota; class Aminicenantia; order Aminicenantales; family Aminicenantaceae; genus WTAW01. Next base: position 892 of record JBATYS010000426.1, on the reverse strand, counting down.
GCGGCCGCCTCGATTTTGTACTCATAAACCTCGGGTTTTCCTGTGAGCATAGCCTGTTTGACGGCTTCTGCAGAGATCTTGCCGTTCCGCCTCAAGACCTCTATTTCCTCTGGCGTCTTGATCACTCTCATCGAATCGACGGTCGGGGTGATATCCTTGAATTCACAGTAGGGATAGCGTTCTTTGAGTTTTTTCACCCGGTAATTATCCAATGAGATCTGATCATTGTAAAAGATCCTGTTTTTTCTGGCTTGGAACAATTTGTATTCATACCGGGCATTATCGATTGTATCCCTAGGAGACAGACGAATGTGGAGGGTTTTGCCCTCTCTTCCAGTCCACCGGGCAAGATACTCATCAAAATAGTCCAAGGGCTGAATGGAGGATAGCCCTGTTTTTTCCCTTCCTTCTGGGTCCTTCAGCAAGTTTATCCCGTGGAATCTATCTTCCCGCTCCGATGTTTGAGGTAAGAATAATATGGATTGCTTCATCCTCGGGATCATCATCAAGATGGCGTTCACGTCTTCCCTGCCGCAGAAGTAGTAGAAGTCATTATCCTGACGGAAATGAGCCCCGGATTGTGGGATCGCATTCCCGAAGAACACGATGATCCCGTCTGGAACCTGCTCCATAAGAGCTGCCCGACGGCGCATGAATTCCTCTTTGGTGTAGCCTGTTCTCTGGGCAAATGTATAAGACTGAAGCAAAAGAACAGAAATAACGAAAATAAAAAGTATCCGCCGAATATTCCTTTTATTCATTTGAGTCCTCCCTACGAAACTGCTGTGTTATTTTTGAATTTACAATATACATTAAAAATAAGCTCTCAATCTGATCAATCCGCCATTTCCCATGTTCTTGCCATAAAACGTGCTTTCCTTTCCAAGATTAA
>JBATYS010000425.1:0-10960 GCA_049674205.1 Candidatus Aminicenantaceae bacterium | reverse complement strand
TCGGATTTATCCTCAGGACGAACGATCTCTAAAGATCAGATCCTCCAAGGGGTTTTTGAAGGAAATATCAAAGGACTCTATCTTGTAGGGTCCGCAGCGCTTCCAAAGACAATGAAGACCGAGTTTTTAGTCGTTCAGACCAGTCATTTGGATGGGAATTCTGAAAAAGCCGATGTCATCCTTCCTGCTACGACTTTCGCCGAAACAGAGGGAATTTATGTAAATGTCGAAGGTCGTATACAGATATCCCAGAGAGTCATCCCTCCGATAGGAGACGCGAAGCCCGATTGGTGGATCTTTTCTCAACTCGCCCGAAAGATGAAGGTTAAAGGATTTGATTATAAAAAAACGGCTGATATCTTAAAGGAGATTCGGCAGGTATTCCCTGGATTTGCCAACGCCAGCTTTTCTAGATTAGAGAAGGGAGAAAAAATCTTTATCAAAGAGGAACAGAAGGATTCGACTGGGTTCAGCTCGCTGAATTTTGAGCCGGCTGGTGGTGAGACCTCCAAGAATTACCCGTTTAAGATGATCCTGAAGCTTGATCAAGATTGTTATAGAAACTTATCATTAAGTTTAGAAAATAGAGGATTTGCGGCCATACAAAACTCCCGTTGGATCCGAATGAATCCTGAAGACGCAAAAAAATTGGGCGTGAAAAATGAAGACCCTCTTGTCGTGGAGTCATCGAACGGAAAGATGGAAGGTGTGCTCAATGTGTCGGGGGCATTACCTCAGGGATTGGTCGAATCCCAAATCGTCTGGAACGAGGATGCCCATGTCTCTGGATTTTCCCTCGTGTTTCCCCTGTCGAAGGGATACTATCCCCAGGAGCCCATTCCAGTAAAGATCAAAAGAGGAAAATAATGGCAAAGATCTTAAGAAGAGAACGCTTGGTCCCGAATATTCACCTCATTGAGATTGATGCACCCCAGATTGCAAAAAAATGTAAGCCCGGTCAATTCGTGATCGTCATGGCCGATAACTTTGGTGAGAGGATCCCTTTAACGATTGCCGATTGGGACACAGAAAAAGGAAGTGTCACGTCAATTTTTCTCGTTGTCGGAACTTCGACACACAAATTGTCTCTTCTTGAAGCTGGAGATGAAGTCCCAGTTTTTGTCGGGCCCCTTGGACGTCCATCAGCGATCGAGAAATACGGAAAGGTTCTCTGTGCGGGAGGGTGTTTTGGCATTGCTGCAATATATCCGATCGCCCGGGCCATGAAAGAGGCAGGAAACAAGGTGATCACAGTCCTGGATGTCAAGGCGAATTTTCTCCTCTATTGGGAGGATAAACTCAGATCTGTGAGTGATGAATTCTATGTTTCATCGAGGGATAGCTATTATGACTGTAAAGAATACATCAATAAAACTCTTGAGAATGTCGTTAAAAAGGAAGAAAAAATCGACCGGGTCATCTCCATCGGCTGCACATATCTGATGTATGCATGTTCCGAGTCCACTAAGCCCTTGGGCGTGAAAACTCTAGTCAGCCTCAATCCCATCATGGTCGATGGGACGGGGATGTGCGGAGCCTGCCGCGTCACTGTGGATGGCAGGACAAAATTTGCATGTGTCGATGGCCCAGATTTTGACGGTCATCTGGTTGATTGGGAGGAATTGTTTATCCGGAGAAAGTCCTATTTTGAGGATGAAATCGAGTCTTTGTGCTACTGGGAAAAGAAAAATTTCCCTTAAGCGATAGACTGGAAAGAGTGTAAAAATGGCAGAAAAAAAAGAAATGCCCCCTGAGCTTAAAGAAAAACTGCGAGCAAGATTCAATGAAGATTGGCGCAAGGAATTGCGGAGATCGGTTCCTGTGAAAGAGAGGATGAAACTTTCGCGACAGAAGATGCCGGAAAGAGATCCCGAGGTGCGCAATCAAGATTTTTCAGAAGTCAATCTCGGTTTAGTTGAGAAGTTGGCCAAGGAGGAAGCCAAAAGGTGCTTGGATTGTGCCAATCCTCAGTGTGTTATGGGTTGTCCTGTGGGAATCGACATTCCCACCTTCATTAAGCTCCTAGAGATAGGGGATTATGAACAGAGTGTGCGTAAATTAAAGGAGACTAATGTCCTCCCGGCCATCTGCGGACGCGTGTGCCCCCAGGAAACGCAGTGTGAGGAGGTGTGTAACCTGAAGAAGGCGACCGGGGTTCCCGTAGCCATCGGAAACCTGGAGCGGTTTGTTGCCGACTATGAGAGAAATACAGGTGAGGTTCACATCCCGAAGCTACCGCCTTCAACCGGGCATAAAGTTGCTGTATTAGGAGCGGGGCCTGCGGGTTTGACGGTTGCTGGAGATCTAGCCTTGAAGGGCCATGACGTGACAATATTCGAAGCTCTCCATTTAGCCGGTGGAGTACTGGTTTATGGTATTCCTGAGTTCCGTCTTCCAAAGAAGATCTTGAGTGCAGAAGTCGATTACCTGATAAACCTCGGTGTAAAGCTCAAGACCAATTTTGTAGTGGGATTGACAGCCACAATCGATGATCTGAAGAAAGAAGGGTATGAGGCTTTCTTCATCGGGACTGGTGCTGGACTGCCGAACTTCATGCGGATCCCGGGTGAGAACCTGGTGGGAGTGTATTCTGCGAATGAATATCTCACACGCGTAAATTTGATGCGGGCATATGATTTTCCTGTCTATGATACACCGGTTTTCCTAGCGGAGAGAGCCGCTGTTCTTGGCGGAGGCAACGTGGCCATGGATTCTGTGAGAACAGCGAAAAGGCTGGGTGCAGAATTTTCTGCCTGTGTTTACCGCAGATCCAGGGCAGAGATGCCGGCTCGAGTCGAAGAGGTCCATCATGCCGAAGAAGAAGGCATAGAATTCCATTTTCTGACGACCCCGATACGATTCATCGGCGACGATAAAGGCCATCTTAAAGCAATGGAGTGTCTCCGCATGGAGTTGGGAGAGCCTGATGACTCCGGGAGACGGCGTCCTGTTCCCATCGAGGGGTCGGAATTCATCATGGAGGTTGACCTGGTTGTTGTGGCCATCGGCAACAGCTCGAATCCTCTGATCGGTCAAACAACTCCCGAACTCGAAGTCGGCAAATGGGGCAATGTCGAGGTAGATTGGGAAACCATGGCGACAAACATGGACGGGGTCTATGCCGGCGGAGATATCATTCGAGGTGGCGCCACAGTCATCCTTGCAATGGGTGATGCACGGATAGCCGCCAATGAGATGGATAAATACCTTCACTCAAAAAAGAGCAAAAAACGTAAATGAGACAATCAAGCCTATTCGCAGAAGCTAGAGGCCGTATCGGAACAGATGAGTCGGGGAAAGGCGACTATTATGGACCTTTGTCCGTTGCCGGCTTTTTCCTCCCAGAGGGTCAGGAAGAGGTTCTCCAGGAGTTGGGGATCAGAGACAGCAAAAAAATATCTGATAATCGGGTGAGAGAATTGTCCGACCTGATCAGGAATGGATACATACACACTATTGTGTCCATCGGTCCGGAAAAGTACAACGAGCTGTACGAAAAGCTCAGGAATCTCAACCGACTACTTGCTTGGGCTCATTCTCGTGCCATTGAGAACTTGCTCGAAGAAGTTCCCTGTACTCTTGCTATCACTGACCAGTTTGGGGATAAGGCGTTTGTTTTGAATGCATTGATGAAAAAAGGCAGGAATATCGAGCTAATCCAGAGACCCAAGGCTGAAGAAGATCTGGCTGTGGCTGCGGCCTCGATCCTGGCTCGGGCCGAATTCTTAAAGCGCCTCTATTTCCTTTCTCAAGATGTGGGAATCGATCTTCCCAAGGGGGCTTCGGCAAAGACAGAAGAGGTTGGAGTGGAGCTTATCCAAAAGCATGGGATCGGGATCCTGAATAAGGTGGCAAAAAAGCACTTCAAGATCACTGGCCGGATCCTTTCTGTCGTAAACAAAAAAAAATAAACGGTTTTCTTTTCATGTATAAGGGGTGAGGCGAATGAATAAAGTCACGAAACGGCTCTATTTTGACAATCCCTATCAGGTCGAATTCAAAGCGAACGTCATCGGAAGGGAAGTGTATGAGAAAAAGCCTGCTTTAATTCTTGACCAGACGTGTTTCTACCCGGAATCTGGAGGACAGCTTGCGGATAAAGGAAGGATCAACGGTGTAGAGGTTCTGGATGTTTTAGAGAAAGATGCAAAGATCCTGCATGTCATGCAGAGCGAGGTCGAATCGGACAAAGTCAACGGCGTCATTGAGTGGGAAACGCGTTTTGACCATATGCAACAGCATTCCGGTCAACATATTCTTTCACAATGCTTCGACACACTTTTCGATGCAAAAACCCTCTCCTTCCATCTCGGTTTGAGAGCATCAACGGTCGAGATCGATAAGAGAGATATCACGGAAGATGAGGTCGATAAGGTGGAGACCTTAGCCAATGAGATCGTGTTTCAGGATGAAGAGATCTGCACGTACATTACTCCTGAAGAGATGATCGAAAAGATCCCACTCCGAAAACCTCCGCAGAAAAAAGGGCACATCCGTGTGGTGCAGATTTCTGATTTTGATTATTCTGCATGCGGGGGGACCCATCCGAACAAAACAGGAGAGATCGGTTTGATCAAGATCCTTAAGTGGGAGAGGATCCGGAATAACATGAGGTTCGAGTTTGTGTGTGGCCGTCGGGCCCTTATCGATTACGGGATCAAAAACAGGGTCATTCGAGAGGTCGCCACAAAGTTCAACGTGGGGGAGGGAGATCTTGTAGGGTCCATCGACAAATTGATCGTTGACTTTAAGGACCAGCGTAGGCGTTTAAGAAAAGCACAGGAGAAGATCCTTGATATCGAGGCTCAGGAGATCATGAGAAATGCCAAAGGGGACGTCATAAAAGAGGTCTTCAGCGGAAGACCACCTGAGGAGATGCGGTTTCTTGCGCTCTCCATCATAAGGAGCGGCAAATATATCGTTCTGTTCGGCACGAATCTTCAGGATAGGGTTCATCTGGTCCTGGCAAGTTCAGAGAGTCTGGGACGGGATATGCGAGATCTTATTCCTGTCGTTTCGCCTCTGATCGGAGGGAAGGGCGGAGGAAGACCCACGTTTGTGGAAATTGCTGGTCAGAAGGAAGAGAATTTAAAGCTCGCCCTCGACAAAGCTTCCGAATTTCTTGGGGTATGAATGTCTGGCCCCATTTTTTGTTACTCATAACGGAGGCAGATGATGGGGTCGACATGGGATGCCTTTTGAGCGGGAACGATCCCAAAGAAAAGACCCACCGAGACCGACACAAAAAATCCTAAAAGGATCGACCAGAGTGTCACCGAAGCCGGGAGGGGAGTGGCTGATTTTACGATGAAGGCTATGGCAAAGCCGATAAGAATGCCGATGGCCCCTCCTGTCCCAGTGAGGAAGATCGCTTCGATCAAAAACTGCTTCAGTATATCTGATGATCGTGCACCTATAGCCTTGCGTATACCGATCTCCCGGGTTCTCTCTTTGACCGAGACCAGCATGATGTTCATCACGCCAATCCCCCCAACGAGGAGTCCGATGGATGAGATGACGATCATCACAAGGTAGGCTGCTCCTGTGAGCTGGTTGTAGAGGTCAACCAGTGTATCCTGTGTGTAGATAGCAAAATCATTGGGCTTTCCGAAGGGGACTTTTCTCCGTTTTCGCAACACGTTGATCATCTGTTCTATCGTTTCTTGGAGATAGCCATGTTTTGTAGGTGAGGCAATGATCTCGAGGTTTTCAAGGTCGTAGGGGAAGTGTTTCATCAATGTTGAGATCGGGATCCCGACAAGATTGTCCCTGCTCTGTCCGAACATACTGCCTCTTTTTTCGAGGACGCCGACAACGCGAAACTTTTCCGGCCCGATCCGAATCTCTTTTCCCACAGCTTCGGAGTGGGGGAATAAGGTTTCGTTGAGTTCTGCCCCGAGGACACACACTTTAGCGCTATGATTGACGTCAGATTCGGTGATAAACCTGCCCTTGACAGGTGTGTAGATCGAAAGAACTTGTGGCCATTTCTCATTCATGCCAAGGATATATGCATCCTGTGCCTTAATGTTTGTGTATTTAATGGGGATATCCGTAAAAACATCGACGACGATATCCATGGCAACTGCTTTAACTAAAGAGCACTCCTCTTGGAGTGCTGCAGCATCTTCGATAGTGAAATTTTTCCGCTGTCGTTCTTCTTCGGAACGATTGCCCGTTTGGATGCCAGGCTCGTATTTTGCGACGCCAATAATGTCAGATCCGACAGATTCCAGGTCGGAGAGGAATGACTTGTTCAAGCCCTGGATGATAGAAACCATGCCGATGACGGTCATAACGCCTATCACGATTCCGAGGAGAGTCAGGAAGGAACGGAGTTTATTCGACTTGAGAGAGTCGAATGCCATCTGGAATATCTCATTGATGATCCCGGCTCTCATTGTTCTGACCTCAAGGCCTCGATGGGATCCAGTTTTGACGCTTTACTTGCGGGATAGAGGCCGAAAAAGATCCCTATAGAAGCAGACACAGAGATAGCAACAACAATCGATGCGGGATCGATGCTGGATGGCATGGATGTGGCAACCGTAACGATCTTTGCCAGGATAAATCCCAGAAAGATACCTATAAGACCTCCAGTGGCGGATATCGTGGCGGACTCGATCAAGAACTGGACGAGGATATCCTTTCGTCGTGCCCCTATTGCCATACGGATGCCGATCTCTTTTGTCCGTTCTGTGACAGCGACGAGCATGATATTCATGACTACGATACCTCCGACTAGCAATGCCAGAGCGGATATCGCTATCATTGCAAAATAGATACCTGTCGTGGCGCTTTTGTAGAATTGAATAAAAGTATCAGAAGTCTGGAAAGAAAAATCATCGGGTTCGTTGAAAGACACATGCCGTTTTGACCGGAAAACTGTCCGTACCTCATTTTGAGCTATAGCCATCTGTTCTTGCGATGCTGTGTGTATGTTTATCGTTATGCTCCGTCTCTCTCCATAGATCTTTTGAAATGTTGTGATGGGGATCCGGATATAATTGTCTTGGCTAAATCCCAGAAGTTTTCCCTTTTTCTCTCCCAACCCGATAATGAAGAAATTTTGATTCCCGATCTTGAGTCTTTTCCCGAGAGGATCGAGGGAAGGAAACAATTTATCCTGAATATCCGCTCCTATGATACAGACATACCGGGAGCGATCTTCATCGTCTTTGCTGATATGTCTTCCTCCTTGGAGCTCCAAGACAGAGCCGATCATATGATCGAGATGGGTGATGCCTCTGACCTCCACGTTCTTCAGTGACTCACTCCTGTATTTTGCTGTTCGGGACGTGCTCACATTGGCACCCACTAATTCACATGACTCGCACAATCTCCGGACAAGCCTCATATCTTCAATGGTGAATTTTTTCCTTTTTTGTTCCTCTCGCCATTGTTTGATCGATGTTATCATCATTGAGGTCTTGGATACGGAAAAGTCATTAGCTCCAAAAAAGGCCATTTTTGTGTAGACATAATTATTTAGTCCCTGGATGATGGAAACAACGGTAATGATGGTGAGGACGCCGATGATGATTCCAAGAAGAGTAAGGAAGGTCCTGAGCTTATTCGACCAAAAAGAACTCATGGCCATCGCTACAGATTCACCAAATTGGAGTCGTGCCACTGGATTTCTCTCTCTTTTATATTTTACATGAATTAATACGATATTAGGAGCGAAAGGTTTGTTCTGCAGGCATCTCTAAATCCGACTCAGGTCGCAAAACATGAGTTCCTCATGGCAACCGAGGATATGGGAGAAGTGGATTTTTCTGGATTTACCATCAGAGTCGGATTGAATCAAGCTGTTTTAGAGGATATCACTGACTTCCTAAGCTGCTTCGAGTTCAGCAAGAAGGTCCGAGATGAGTTCTTTTACCGTCACAATCCTGTCGATACGGTAAGCATTCTGGCCACAGAAGATGAGGCCGTGGTCAACATCCCCGAAGTAAGAGTTTATAAGAGCCTGGGCAATGCAGTACCTTGCATCACTCACTTTACAGGCAGTAAGACATCTGTAAGGACACTTGATTTTAAGTTTTCCCTTTATTTCTAAATCGTCTAAAAATTTGTTCTGAATGGCCCTTCCTGGCATGCCGACAGGGCTTTTAATGATGACAATATCCTCTTCCTTGACATCGAGGTAGCTCTGCTTAAATTCCTGGGAGACATCGCACTCCACAGTGCAGACAAATCGTGTTGCCATCTGGACTCCTGATGCACCCAGGGTCAACATCCGAGCTATATCCTTTCCATCGAAGATCCCGCCGGCCGCGATCACCGGAATTTTCTTGCCGTATCGATCTTCATAGGGTTTTATCGTTTCCAGAATCTCCGGCAAGAGATTATCAAGAGAGTACTTTTCAGGCTGTTTGAGCTGCTCTTCGGAGAAGCCGAGATGTCCGCCTGCTAGAGGCCCCTCAAGGATAATGGCATCGGGAATCCTCTCATATCGTTTGTTCCAAGTGCGGAGGATGAATTCAGCTACCCGTGCCGAGCTGACTATGGGTACAAGGTTTATAGATCTGTCTTCGATCAAGCCGGGAAGCTTAGCGGGGAGTCCGGCACCGTAGACGATCATCTTTATTCCCTCGCGGACGGCTGTTTTGATCAGATCGTCGACATTACTGAGCACGCCCATGAAATTGATAGCGATATTGCCGTTTGATGCACCTTTCGCTTTGCGAATTTCTCTCTCCAAAGCTTCACGAGATATCCTCTCATAGTCATGCTTTGCTGCCTCGATATCACCCAAGCCTATGCTCGAGATAGTGCCGATCCCTCCCTCCTCAGCCACGGCAGAGGCGAGCGAGGAAAGAGACACCCTCACGCCCATGCCCCCCTGGACAATCGGTATGTCTGCGATGATATTTCCAATTTGAAGCTTTGGGATTTTCATTTTAACTCTCGTATTTTTTCACTATGAGACTGACATTACCTCCACCGAAGCCGAAGGAATTACTCAGTGCCAACTCGAAGTCGATCGATTCGACTCCATTGGTCACATAATCGAGAGGGCATTCGGGATCAGGTTCTTCATAGTTTATTGTCGGGGGTAGTTTACCGGTATAGACACTCATCACCGTGGCCACAAATTCCACTGCCCCAGCTGCTGCCAACAGGTGACCGGTCATCGACTTTACGGAACTGATCTTAAGATTCTTCGAGTGGTCACAAAAGACCTTCGTAATAGCTAAACTTTCAACCTTATCATTCAAGACAGTCGAGGTTCCATGTGCGTTGATGTATTTCACTTCCTGCGGATTGATGCCAGCATCATTCATAGCCGCTCTCATTACCCTGATCATTCCATCGCCTCCAGGCTCTGGAGCTGTGAAATGATAGGCATCAGCCATATTACCATAGCCAACAAGCTCGGCATAGATATGTGCATTCCGGCTGAGAGCATGCTCAAGTCGCTCTAAAACAACGACGCCGGCCCCTTCCCCCATTACAAAGCCGTCACGATTCTTGTCAAAAGGCCTGCTCGCTTTTTCCACACAGTCATTCCTTGTCGACATCGATCGCGCTGCGCAAAAGCCGGCGAAAGGCAACGGATTTATGCTAGCATCTGCTCCTCCCGCCAGCATGATATCGGCATCGCCTCTCTGAATAATTCGGAAGGCATCGCCGATGGCATTTGCTCCCGTTGAACATGCAACACAGGGAGCAGAAAGAGGGCCTTTTAGACCATAAGTGATGGAGACCAGGCAGGCTGCCATGTTTATGAGTGACTTGGAAACGAAAAAGGGACTTATAGATTTTGGCCCTTTTTCATGAAGTGTAGAGTGTCCGTCTTGTATCGTGATGGCTCCCCCGATACCAGAGCCTATGATGACTCCTGCCCTGTTGCCATCAAAGGCAAAGGTATTTAAACCAGCATCATTAAGCGCCATAGCAGATGAGCTCATAGCGAAGTGGACAAACCTGTCCATACGCTCGACAGATTTCTTGTCGATCCAATCGGTAGGATCAAAGTTCTTTACTTCAGCCGCCATATGGGAGCGGTAATGAGTGGGATCGAAATGAGTGATCTTTGAAACGCCGTTTCGTCCCTCTTTCAATGCTTCCCAGAATTCTTCAATTCCAAGACCAATAGGAGTCACGACACCCAATCCGGTTACGACAACTCGTTGTTCATTCATGATTGTTACATCAATAATACTGATGACCTAATTAAAAATCAAGAGTGTTGATTCTCACTCAATATTGCCGTTAACCGCCTCCGCTTGGGTGTGATACTTTTATTCCAGAATGTCAGTGGAGGAAAAACTCTGTCATTGGGTTGACATGCGAGAGTGGAGAAACGACAATGGAACCGGAATGAAAGCTCTGGTGTATGCCCTTGAAGCTTTTAAGCTCGCACGAAAACCTGGAACACTCAAGGTCCTCCTCACACCATAGAGTAATGATTAGAACATGGATAAGGAGAAGTGAGTATGGACGATAGTACTACAAGAGAAAAAAAAGGGGCTGTGGTTCCATGTGTGTATTTCGTGAATCCCGGAAAAGAAAATACACAAAAAACCTTGCAGATCGCTTCTCAAAGAGTGGAAGAATTGGATATGTCAAATATTCTCGTTGCATCGACCTCCGGGAAAACAGGATCACTCGCCACGGAGTATTTTCCCGGAAGGAATCTCGTGATCGTGTCTCATTCTACAGGATTTCTCAAACCGGATTTTCAGCAGCTTCTTCCTGAGCAAAAAAGTCAGATCGAAGAGGCAGGAGCGAAAGTCCTCACGTGCCAACACGCTCTTGGCGGCGTCGGAAGAGCAGTCCGGAAAAAACTCGGGACATACGAGTTGGAAGAAATTATGGCCTTCACATTGAGGGTGTTTGGGCAAGGGACAAAAGTCGCGATCGAGATCGCACTCATGGCTGCGGATGCAGGTTTGATCTCAACTCTGGAACCCTGTATGTCAATCGGCGGCACTGAGCAGGGAGCGGATAC
>JBATYS010000424.1:0-2116 GCA_049674205.1 Candidatus Aminicenantaceae bacterium | reverse complement strand
CGCCATGTTTGCCCAAGCACACATGGAAAAATACGGGACAACGCTTGAAGACCTGGCTCTTGTCCGTGTGAAATCCGCAACCTACGGTCAGGTGAATGACAAAGCCCTATTCCGCAAACCGGTAGCTGCAGAGAGGTTTGCGGACCCGGAACATTTTATGTCCGGGCCTGTTTCAAGCCCGCTGCGCGTTGGCGATTGTTGTGCCAATGCGGATGGGAGCTCCTGTCTGATCGTGGCAAGCGAAGAAAAAGCCAAAGCCCTGGGCCAAAAACCTGTGTGGATCTTGGGATTAGGAGCGGCTTCAGCCAGTGTCAACATGTCCGGAAGAGACCAGTTCACAGGATTGACTGTGGCACAGCAGGCATCAGAACAGGCTTACAAAATGGCAGGCGTGACGCCTAAAGATATCGATGTCGCTGAAGTACATGATTGTTTCACGATGTCAGAGATCTTGGCTTACGAGGACCTCGGTTTTGCAGAACCCGGTGAAGGCAAAGAATTGATGAGAAGTAAAGAAACATACAAAGAGGGCAGCATCCCTGTCAACGTGGACGGCGGCTTGCTCTCCAAGGGCCATCCGATCGGCGCCACAGGAGGATCGCAGATCCGGACGATCGTCCTGGAGCTCAGGGGTGAAGCAGGGGAGATGCAGGTCAAAGATCCAGAGATCGGCCTGGTCCACAACATCGGTGGCGTGGGCCTTTATGGTGTTGTCACTATCCTGGGGAGGTAAACCAATGAGTGAGAAAAAGAAAAAAGAGATCGATGACCGCTTCAAAAAGTTCGGAACTGTGAGCTATACCTCTGTCACAAAAGTCAATGACTTCATCACATACCTGGAAGAAGGGAAGGTGATGGGTACACGCTGTTTGGATTGCGGCTTGATGTTTTTCCCCCCCAGGGCTCAATGCTATAGGTGTCTTACCAGCAACATGGAATGGTTCGAAGTTACAGAAACAGGTAAACTCATCACATACAGCAAATTGAAGTATGCCCCCATCGGATTCGAAGACGACCTCCCTTACTATATTGCCGTTTTGGATTATGGAGAATACAAAGTCTTTGGCAGGATCGCCGGGGATTTTCCAGAGGATGAGCTCGAATTGGGTATGGCCATGAAAACCGTGGCGAACACACTCCCCAATGGACAGTTAAACTACCTCTTCGAAAAAGCCTAAATTCTGCAAAAAAAAGGCGGGCCAGATAACCGGATCTTTTGCGGAAATCTGACCCGCTTCTTGAAATCCTGATACTAAGGTCTTAGACCTGTTTGATCGGGCAGTTGATCTCGATTAGCTGTTGAGGATAGCCTCCACTTCTTCTTTATCAACGTCTGTCACGTAAGGGATTCCACTGACGTTTTCTACATCCCTTGTCAAAGAGGCGATGTCGTCACGATGGATGTATTCCAAGCTGAACTTTCTGTTTCCAGCCATAAGCTGCCGCAGACCTTGATTCAATCGAGTGAAATATCCGTGCACGCCGAGAGCGCCTGGCGGAAGTTCATTAAATTTTTCACCATACGTGTTCATTAACTCGGAAGCAGTGACAAAGATCTCTTCGAGCTTGTTGCCAAAGCGCTCGACATACACAGGAATTTGATCCTCTTTGATCCTCTTCCCGATGGTCTTTCCGACCATTGCTGCAGCTAGAGGCGCACGAGCCATGCCAACCGCTTTAAAATAAGGTGCCCCCAAAGCAAGAGCCTTGTAGATCTGGTCTTCGAAGGTTATCCCCCCGGCGGCACATACATCGGGAATAAACTCGCCTTTTTCATCGAGCTTACGGAGATACTGGTACAACAGAGACCACAATTCAACGCTCGGGATCCCCCATTCGTTCATCATACGCCACGGGCTCATTCCTGTTCCACCGCCGGCTCCGTCGACTGTGAGCAGGTCGAGCTTGGCTTTTGAGGCAAACTTGACCGCACGGGCGAGGTCGGCGGGCCTGTAGGCGCCTGTTTTTAAGAAGACATACTTGGCACCGGCTTTCCTGAGTTCTTCAACTCTGGCCATGAATGTTTCTTCCTCGACCATACCCAGCCTTGAGTGCCTTTCGAATTCTTTGAAGCTGCCCTGTTCAAATGCCTTAATAACATTTGGATCTTCCGGAT
>JBATYS010000423.1:0-2040 GCA_049674205.1 Candidatus Aminicenantaceae bacterium | reverse complement strand
GACATATCCTTTCAGATACTCGATCCACGCTCTAATCCACTCATTTCTTGTCTCTATAGCCAGGTCTGATGCCTTCCGAAGTTCACTCAGTGACTGTTCTAAACTGCCAAGCAAGAAGTGATAAAATCCTCTACTAAAATATCCATATATCTTCATACTAGGAATTTGAGCTATATTAATTTCCTTATCGATACATTTAAATGCTTCAGCGTAATTCTCCTTCAATGCATAGATATATCCCAAAGATGTATATGCCTGAAAGAAATCAGGTTTAACTTCTAATACTTCTTTGTATTTCGCCTCCGCCTCATCAAGCTTTCCCATTCTCAGATACACCTCGCCCATGGAATCTATGGGATTGGCATCACTGGGAAAGACAGATGCATACAACTCGAAATATTCGATAGCCTTCTCAAAATCCCCCATCTCTGAGTATGTATAGGCAAGGTTATTCATGGCATCTCCATACTCGGGATCAAGGTCCAGTGCTTTGTGGTACTCTTCTATGGCTTGATCGAACAATTTTTTTCTATCTTGGTAATGCCTACCCAACTCGTAATGACCTCTTTTCTCTCTGGGGAATTTTCTCACAATATCTTTGAGAATCCGGAGCTGCTTTTGAGGATCTTTTTCTATGGCATTAGCATAATATGCCTCGATATAAAGCCTCTCTTTATCTGAGACCTTCTGGGAATAAGCTTTTGCTTTCATTAAGGCCTCCGCAGCAGCTCCTGGCTCCCCTATTTTTATGTATACTTGAGCGAGGCTAAGGAATGCCATAGAAAAAGTGGGATCGAGCTCTATTGCCTTCTCAAAAAATTGTATAGCCTCATGATAATAAAACTTTTCATCAGCCTCTCTTCCTCTTAAAAAGTAATTGTAAGCCTCCATCGAATTCGTTGTGACCTCAGCAACTTTCAATTGAGTAGCTTCTATTTTTTTCCTGCCAATACCTATCCCTTGTGAAATCTCTCTGCTAAGTTCGTCAATTTGAATCTCCAAAATGCTGTCTTCACCCCTTCCGCTCGCCTTCGCACTTTTGATAAGTTTTTTCGTATCCACATCCAGAACTTTCACATCTGTGGCAAATGTGTCTCCTGCTTTGATGAAACTTCCTAAGACAATGGCCTCTATACCTTCCATGCGACAGAGTCTAAAACCAAGATCAGGATCAATAACCTCAACATTATCTTTACCTATTTGCTTGAGGAGATCACGCATCCGCTCCCAGGTGGCAACATAAAGATCGCCTGACTGCTCAAGCGTGGTGATTAAAAGGTTAGGAATGGCTCGCTGCATATAATCATAAGATTTGTCTCCAGTCTGGTTTTCAAAGCTGATGACTGCTATTGAGTTTTCAATCTTTGGTGCAACTACAGCCTCCTTTTCAGGAAGTAACTGCCAAATAACCACTCCTAAGATTACAATTCCGATGAATACTAAAGCAGGAATGAATAGCTTCCTCAACCCAAATGTTACTGTGATCTCTCTTGAGGTAAGCGGCTTTCTTTCAGGAACAATCCTTTCTGTGGTCGGAATACCTTCCTCTATATTCGTTAGCTCAGATCTTAATTCATCTGCACTTTGGTACCTCTTTTCCCTCTCCTTCTCAAGGCATCTTAGTATTAAACGGTTAAGATCATCAGAAATCTGGGTATTAAGTTCCTTCGGATTCTTTGGCATCTCACCTTTGTGTTTCATTCCTATTGTAAAAGGTGTATCTCCTTCAAACGGTACTCTGCCAGTTACCATCTCATAAAGTATCACTCCTAAAGAATAAATGTCTGAACGCTGATCAACTTCTTTCCCCTCTACTTGCTCTGGACTCATATACTCAGGTGTCCCGATCATCACTCCTGGTCCGGTAATTCCTTTTGCTTCAAGAGAACGAGCGATCCCAAAATCCATAATCCGTACATTTCCCTCTTTATCAATCATGATATTGTTAGACTTCAAATCACGATGTATTACTCCTAATCTGTGTGCTTCAGCTAATCCCTCGCATATCTGTTTTGTTATGGATATGGATTTCCCTATAGG
>JBATYS010000422.1:0-5466 GCA_049674205.1 Candidatus Aminicenantaceae bacterium | reverse complement strand
TTTCCATTGGGCATTCCGGTGCAACCTATGAACAAACTCTAGAGGGAATCAAGGCTGGAATATCGCATGCGACTCATTTTTTCAATGCGATGCCTGAATTCCATCATCGTGACCCAGGTGTCGTAGGCGCTGTCCTCGAATCAGAGGACGTCACGGTAGAGCTCATCTGCGATGGGATCCATGTCCACCCCGCCTCTGTGAGGCTTGTCCTCGAACGAAAGGGCATAGAGAATGTTTGTCTGATCACCGATTCCATCCTCGCTTCCGGGTTGGGTGATGGGGACTTTATCCTGGGCGATCTTGATATCACGGCTAAGGGCTATGAAACGCGCCTCAAGGACAGCAGCATTTTAGCCGGGAGCGTCTTGACAATGAATAGAGCCTTGAAAAACATCCTCGATTGGACAGGTCTTTCTCTGAGTCAGGCCGTTCATATGGCTTCTCTCAATCCTGCACGTGTTATCGGCATGGACAGCGAGATGGGGAGCATCACAAAGGGTAAATTTGCCAATCTGACAGTGTTCGACAAGGCCTTTCAGGTCAAACAGACCTATATCCTGGGGAAACCCGTCATATAATGAATGGTGTGATAAAATAAAAAGGAATTTTGCATGGTCAATTTTGCCTTCTTAGACTGGTTCTGGCTGATCCTATTCATTTTGCTCATGGTGTTCAGCGGCGTTTTGTTCTACAGACTGGGGAAAAGGTCATTGGCTGATTTTTTCCTTGCAGGGAGAGGTCTCCCCTGGTGGCTGCCCGCTGCTTCCTGTATGCCACACACTCCGCTACAGACACGCCGATGTGGATAAGCGGCGTGATCTACAAATACGGAATGCGGGGTATCTGGTACACGTTTTTCTCGGCATGGTGCGCGATCTCTGCGTTCGCCTCGACACGCATCTTCCGTCGCTCTCTGGCCTACACTCAGGCCGAATGGCAAACACTCCGATACTCTGGCTTGGGGGCAGAACTCCTCAGGGGCTGGATCGCTGGCTGGCAGGTCTTCATGAACATGTTTGTCCTGGGCTGGGTGGGGATCGCAATGGGAAAACTCTGTGAATACCTCTTCGGGTGGCCGGAGTGGTTGGGATTGATCCTCTTTTCATCTCTTTGTGCGATCTATGTGTTGGCCGCCGGTTACTGGGGAGTGGTCATGGCCGACTTCCAGCAGGGAGTGATCGCTTTTTCCATCATCGTCATCGTCTCTGTGTGGGGGATCGTAGCAGCCGGAGGACCAAAAACTATCATGACTAAACTCGACTCTTTGGGTGAGAGTTGGCGTCTCAACCCCTTTGCTTTTTCCGGAGTGACATCCGGTGATTTTCCTCTGGTCTGGTTTCTGACCATGCTGGTGATCGCTGTTATCGGTGGCTTCGGCATGGGAACGGCCATCGACTGGTATCCCGAAGCGCAGCGTATCCAGTCCGCAAAAAGCGTGCGAGATGCCAGCTACTGCATTTGGGCGGGTTCTGCACTGATCGTGGTCCGAAACTCTCTCTGGGCTGTGGCCATCCTTGCTTTTTTCTCTCTCTATCCCCGGATTCAATCCACAGCAGAGTACGAGATGGCCTGGTACCGCATGGGATTCGAATTTCTACCTGTGGGATTGGTTGGGTTTTTCTTTGCGGCGATCGTAGCGATACATCTTTCCACGATCTCCACACACCTGAACTTGGGGGCGTCCTATGCCACAAGGGATCTCTACCACCATTATCTTAAACCCCATGCGAGCGATAAGGAGCTCGTTTGGGTCGGACGAATCACCACTCTTATCCTTCTCCTCGGCTCCTTTGCCTATGGCCTTATGATGCAGGAAATCACCCAGTGGCTGATTTTTGCCCTCTGGATCATGGCTGCAGGGATATGGCTTCCTAACATTCTTCAAGTCGTGTGGTGGCGGTTCAATGCCTGGGGGTATCTCTCCTCGTGGATAGCGAACCTGGGTTTCAGTTGGCTCATCGTCTGGGTTCTTCCCGAGTTCAAGATCATTCCTGTGCTTCCCGACTATCTACAATTCTGGAGCATGATGGTCCTTGGTGCTGTCATTTACATTCCTATGACGTTTTTGACCAAGCCAGAAGATATGGACCGGTTGGTCAAATATTACGTGATGTCCCGTCCACTGGGTTGGTGGAAGCCTGTCCATGAAGAAGCCGTGCGCAGAGGCTTGCTAAAGAGTGAGGAGGAACATCCCGGAGGAGGCGAGTGAGATGAGGGGCATACGATCCAAGTGGACACCGGAGCAGGCCGACCGTTGGACAAAAGAGGACTATATCACTTTTTTCATCTCTCCATTGATCTATGTCCTGCTCGCGCTGGGGGTGGCTTTTTCTCTCCTCCTCAAGTGGTATGGTTTTGTCCTGCTAGGAATTAGCGTGGTCTTGCTCGTCGTGATGATCAAGATCATCGACCCAAAATTGAAAGCGATATCGGAAGAATATGAGAAGAAACAGAAAAAATATCTTGAGGAACTGGAAAAAATTGCCAGGTGGGAGGATTAAATGGATCAAGGTTTTGCCGTAGTCATAGGAATGTCGATCGCGTATTTCTTCTCTTTCCTGGGCCTTCTCCTGGCTTATTTTTCCTACAAAAAAAAGCAAAAACATAAAGGAGATTAGCATGCTGGGCATTTTGATTCCCGCAGTGGTACTCGTTATTTCCTTTGCTTTGACCTACTGGCTGTATCGGCATTTCTCTCGGAAGATTTGACGATTCTCGTGTTGAAAAGGGAGTGCAGAATGATGTTTTCAAAAAAATCGCGATCCATAACATTTTATTTTGTTGTTGTATTGCCTGTTTTTTTGATTTGTGTATCGTCCATAAGTGCTCGATCAGAGCGGGGACATCATGACTTGATGCCGGTTCCCAACAGCATTTCTTTCGTTCAGGGAAAGCTATATGTAGATGCGGGATTCCGAGTTGCACTAACGGGATATTCGGAGCCGAGACTCCAAAGGGCTGTCGACAGATTGATCCGCCGATTGACTATCCAAACGGGTATTCCGTTTTTTCCCGGAAATGGAGAGAAGAATTTGGAGCCGTCCTTGGTTGTCCAATGCTCAGGCCCCGGTGAAAAAATCCAGTCGGTGCGGGAGGATGAATCCTACACTCTTGACATCAATCCCGCTCGTGCAGAGCTCGTGGCTTCCACTCCCGTCGGGATTTTGCGCGGAATAGAGACGTTCCTGCAGCTTATCAAACTGGATGAGGTGGGATTTTATGTTCCTGCCGTTCACATAGAGGATGAACCTCGTTACCCTTGGAGAGGGCTTCTCATCGATGTCTGTCGCCATTGGATGCCCGCAGAGGTCATCAAGAGAAATTTGGATGGAATGGCTGCAGTCAAGCTAAACGTTCTGCACTGGCATCTTTCTGAGGATCAAGGATTTCGTGTGGAATGCCGAAGCTTTCCCAAACTTCACCAAGTGGGATCGGATGGCAACTATTATACCCAGGAACAGATTCAAGAGATCCTCGAATATGCCAAAGACCGGGGTATCCGTGTTGTCCCAGAGTTTGACATGCCCGGTCACACCACGTCCTGGTTAGTGGGCTATCCTGAGCTGGCCAGTGTACCTGGACCGTACCAGATCGAGCGCCAATGGGGGGTTATAGATTCTTGTATGGACCCAACCAAGGAAGAGCTCTATGAGTTCTTGGACACTTTCCTGGAGGAGATGACCGCGCTTTTCCCAGACGCTTACTTCCATATCGGAGGCGATGAAGTCAACGGAAACCATTGGAACAAGAATCCTGACATCACGGCCTTCAAGCGTAAACACAGGATGAAGGATAACCATGACCTGCAGGTCTATTTCAACCGAAGAGTACAAACCATACTCGGCAAAAATAGAAAAAAGATGATCGGTTGGGATGAGATCTTCCATCCTGACCTGCCCAAGGATGTGGTTGTGCAGAGTTGGAGAGGGCCAGAGGCACTGGCTGCCATTGCCAGGGAGGGATACATGGGGATCCTATCCAATGGCTATTACCTTGACTACATCCTCTCAGCTTCCGAACACTATGCCGTCGATCCCCTGGGTAGGGATGCAGCGGCTTTGAATAGTAAAAAAAAGGGGCTTATCTTAGGCGGCGAGGCCTGTATGTGGGCAGAATTCGTCAATCCTGAAACCATCGATTCTCGCATTTGGCCAAGAACTGCAGCCATCGCTGAAAGGCTCTGGTCGCCTTCCCATATCAATGACCTCGAAGACATGTACCGCCGTCTTGACATTTTGGATGGGAGACTGGACTTGCTGGGGCTCAACCACAACCTCAATCCATCCATGATGCTCCAGCGCTTGGCTGGTAAAAATCCCATTCATCCACTCCGTGTACTCGCTGAGATTGTAGAACCCGTTAAAAACTATACACGCCCCAATACACGGGAATACACTCAGATGACACCACTGAACCGTTTAGTCGATGCTGCTAAACCTGAGAGCCATCCGGCACGAAAATTCGAGAACTTGGTGGATGAGATGCTACTGAATGCTCCCCGAATCAGTAAAAACCGGTTTGACATCGAGGACCGCCTTAAAGAATGGCGGGATAACCATGTGCTCCTCCTGCCCATCCTTGAATCTTCCTATCTCCTCAAAGAGATAATTCCTCTTTCTCAGGATGTGAAGGATCTGGCTGATGTAGGGCTTCGTGCCCTCAAGTATCTCGAACATCAACAGTCACCGCCCAAAGAATGGCTTAAACATGTCAAGAAATTATTGGAACGGCCCAAAAAACCCGAGTCCGAACTGATCATCCAGATCATTCCAGCCATCCAGAAATTGTTCGAAGCCGCCGCTTCTTTGGAAGAAACCTCGTAGAAACTGAGCGGGAGTACTCCTACTCTTTTTTCATGTCTTGATCTGAGGGCGTCTTTTTGAGGAACTCGTCCACTTTGTCTTTGTGATCATACACCCACTTGTAGTAATCTTTCCGGCTGAGTTGGGAGGCCGCATCCTCGTCGCAAATGAATTTGGCATGAGGATGGAGCTGGAGGATCGATGCAGGAACTGTTGCTGATATCGGACCCTCTATACTTTGCTGGATCGCCAAGCTTTTGTCCTTCCCCGATGCAAGAAGGATCACTGTCCCAGACTCCATGATGGTTCCGATTCCCATTGTTAGACAATAGCGGGGGATTTCGTTTGAGTCCTGGAAAAAGCGGGAATTGGCGTCTATCGTCTCACGGGTCAGAGTTTTGATACGCGTCCGAGATGCGAGGGATGAACTGGGTTCGTTAAACCCGATATGGCCGTTCTTGCCGATCCCGAGAATCTGAATGTCGATCCCTCCAACATCTTTGATCCTATCCTCGTACTCTTGGCAATGATTTTCGATGTTCTCCGGAAATCCCTCCAGCCCAAGTATATTTTCCTTCGTGATGTTTAAATGCTGATACAGGTTTTTTTTCAAGTAGAACGCAAAACTTTCTGGATGATCCTCCCCAAGCCCCAGATATTCATC
>JBATYS010000421.1:0-4178 GCA_049674205.1 Candidatus Aminicenantaceae bacterium | reverse complement strand
GTTATGATTCCTGCAACAGCAACAGCCCCTGCGCCGATCACTCTGATATACTTATCCCAGATCTGCTCAGCTGACATTTCCGCGATGGACAATTCAGCTTCAGGAAGCAGAGGAAGGTTGAGATTCTCTCCGAAATAGGCGATCAAGGGGATAATCACCAACCAGGACAGGAGTCCACCCGCGACCATTATGGCCGCGATGCGAGGGCCCAGAATGTATCCGACTCCCAGGAGAGCAGGAGTAGGCTCGCCGCCCAGTTTTGCCTTCTTCAACACAGGAAGCTTCAGATAGATCTTCTCTGGCCAGAGATGTAAAAAACTCTGGAATATTTTAAAAACAGCCGCCACTCCCAGGCCTAAAAAGACATTTTTAGCCTTGGCGCCTCCTTCTTCTGCAGAGATCAAGACTTGGGCAGCTGCAGTCCCTTCAGGATAGGGAAGGACTCCGTGTTCCTTCACGATTAAGGCTCTTCGCAAGGGAATCATAAAAAGTACTCCCAGAATACCTCCGAACATCGCTAAAGTTCCGATCTTGAAGATGCTGGGATTGAATCCCCAAAGAAAGAGAGCGGGAATTGTGAATATGATCCCTGATGCTAAGGATGAGCTGGCAGATCCGGTCGTTTGGGCGATATTGGCATCCAGAATCGTGCTTTTTCCCAGAATGGGAGTCAACACTCTTAAAGCTGCTACTGAAATCACGGCTAGGGGGATTGCCGTGGATATCGTCAATCCCACTCTAAGGCCTAGATAAGCGTTTGCCGAGCCAAAGATGACTCCAAAAATGGCACCCAGAATCACAGCTTTTAGGGTGATATCTAGGTATGACGTATCGTCTGGAACATAGGGTATTTTTTCCGGCATTATCCTTGTCCTTTTCTGAAATTATATGCAGTCTACCACATCGAAAATTTATTTTCTAATAAAATCAAAGGAGAGCATGAGGAAATTCGAAATCAGACGATAACCAGTTTTTTTACTGTTTTTTCCCAAGTGATCTGGGATATGAAGTTATGGGCATTCTCACCCATTCTTTGAGCCAGAGCTTCGTCCTCTGCCAGCTGGTCCATTTTTTCAGCAAATGCCATTGGGTTTGGATCGCATACAAAACCGGTTTCTTCGTTTTTCACGAGCTCAGCAGGGCCTCCACTGTCGTTGGCAGTGATGACGGCTTTTCTGCTGGCAAAGGCTTCTCCTGTGACAAAGCCGTAGTCTTCTTGTTCAGGAGCGAAAAAGACGGCTCGACAGGTGGCGAAATAATCGAGGACCGTTTTTTCTTCAGATTTTCCGAGTAGAATAACTCTCTCCTCAAGGTTATTATCTTTGATTTTTTGGATGATATCCTTTTTTTCAGGTCCTTCTCCGATAATAATAGCCTTTAAGTTTTTACTCTTGACATGTTTGAATGACTCTACAAAAAGGTGCAGTCTTTTCAGCCTTTGCAATCGGGATACCGAAAAAATAAAATTGTCATACGATTCTGTGTGATAGTTTCTTTGAGGTGGAGGAGGGTAAAGGACTTCTGATGTTATCCTTCCCCATCGTTCAAGTCTTTTCTGTATCGTTTGGGATTGAGCATAGAGTTTGGTCACATTGTGCTTGAGGAGATATGTGTCTAGCACATGGATGAGATATCTCCTCGTCTTTTCTTTGAGCTTGCCTTTAATACCCAATTGGGAGCACAGGAATGTCCATTGATCGTAGTATTCTCTCAACCTGTGATTCAACCAGCACACATGTTGAGGATGTTTTACAGCATAGCTGGGAAAACGGAATGTGATGACCTGGTGTATTGCTCTGCCCAAACCATCCTCTTCGATATCATAAAATCGATTGGCAAGATAAGCTCTAAATTGCCGTCCAAACCGGTTCTGTGGCGTGAGTATGAGGTCAGCATGGTATCCGTATTCGTTTAATGCTTGAACAGTGCTTCGTGCAATAGTGAGATGACCGCCCTCGACAAAAGGTACATCAGAAGTTACAACAACGATCCTTTTTTGTTCTGCCATCACGAATGCTCTGTGGGTGAAAACTTTTTTCGATCATACAGATTGTATAAAAAATAGATCAAAATCGGAAGCTTCCTTTTATTTTTTCTGCGATGAGAGGTTGCAACTCTGGAGGAAAATGGGAAATCAAAAAGCGGAGGATCTCTTTTGTGAGGTTTTTTTTATGGTTATGTTGGAAGAGAGGATGACACCAAAGGCGGGACAGGTCGATCTCTTTGTGGTTCTGTTTTAAGATTGTTTATCTACCGAAGGGTATCGAGGGCTTTTTTGTTGTCACTGGTCTTAAAGACCAGGAGAGCCTTTCCCATTCCCGCTGATGAACCATAGCAATAGTCAATATCGATCACAGCATTTCCTAGGAGAGCGCCGATCTCGGCTCCAGCTCCGACTCTGTCATCCATCAGCACTGTTACCACTTCATTGGTCGTGACTTTATATCCCAATGCTTTGAGGCATGTTTCCGCTTTTTTATTGTCGGATGTAAGAAGTAAAAAAACTCCTTTGTCCTTGACTGAACGTGCCTTCAGGGCTTTAAGATTGACTTTGGAATTTGCCAGTGTTCCGAGGACTCGACCCAAGATTCCAGGTTCGTTCGGTGTGATCACATGAAGCTCTGTCTCGAGCTTAACATTATGCACTTTTGTCTCCTTCTTAATCACCTGATAAGGGGGCATTATACCAGAATTAGTTTTTAAAAAACATAGAGATTATCGAATAGTCCGTGAAAGTATCCTTATTTCCGTGATGCTCTCAGTCGAATGACAATAGCAGGATCTCGTCACAGTCCATATTCGTCGAAGACCCCCCCACCCACCACCATCCGACTCATAAGGACAATGACTCGCTCTTTTTTCCGTCTAATGCGCTTATCACGGAAACAAGGATGCTTACATAGTCAGTGAAAAACTTGAGATTTTATAAAACTTATTTATAATGAATAATCCTATTCATAAAATTAAAAGGTTAAAAGACAAGATATGAGAAAGGAAGTGAAAGTCGCCATCATCGACAATTCCATCAATCCTTCGATCTACACACCCGTGACCCATTGGACTGCTTTTTTGGAAGGCAAATGGCAGGCATTCACTGCGAGAGAGCATCAATTCCCAAAGCTGGATGAAGAATTCACTCATTTGATCTTAACGGGTTCAGAAGCCTCTATCCTTGAAAGGGAACAATGGGTTCACGAGGAGATCGAACTCACTCTTGAGGCTGTAGAAAGGAAAATTCCCGTTCTCGGAAGTTGTTGGGGACACCAACTTCTGGCAATAGCGTTTGCAGGGCCGGCTCATGTTCAACGCAGCGACTGCCCTGAGATCGGCTGGATCTCTGTGGGGATTACAGAGGAAGACAATCTCATGGGCAAAAAAGGGCAGGAGTTTGTCTTTTCCAGTCATTTTGATGAAGTTGTCGGTCTCGGCGACGATTTTTTAGTGTTTGCATCAAATGAGAAATGCCAAGTTCATGCTTTTCAATGGAGAACAAATCCCGTGTGGGGGATCCAGAGTCATCCAGAGATGAGGATTCCGGACGCGCAACACTATCTCCGAAAGAATGTTGCGTCCAATCATGAGTCCTGTTCTCTCTACAGAAGTGCGCTGGATTCAACACCGAGAGATACAGGGATGATCCATGCGGTGATCAGAAATTTCCTGGGTTATTCCAAATCTTGATCAAAATAATAGTTTTTGAACATACTCCATTCGATCTTTGGGAAACGTCGATGACAATGATACAAAAAATACATAAATTTTCATGAAATTTCCCTTGACAAAAGACATGCTTTAAAGATAATTTTACTTATACTACAGGTATAAGTATCTCATTCATTCTCATAACTGATAAGGAGGCAGAATGAAAAGCAAAATATTCATGGTTTTAGTTATTGGAGTCCTCGTTTTATTCACTGTTAGTTCTTTTGCGGAGACTACAAAACTAAAACAGATAGGCCGTTATACGCTCGTGCGAATCAAAGGGGACGTTCCCACGGCCGAAGTGATGAAGATCTTGGTCGATAAATACGCGGGCGATATCAAGTACGGTTTTGACGTTGCGGGTTATGGGAATGTTTACCTTCCCTTTCTCGATCAGATCAAAACAGCCTCATTTGAGGACGCAGAATTACCGATAGGACAGAAATTTATGTGGATGCTGTTCCGTTCAAGAGGCA
>JBATYS010000420.1:0-6662 GCA_049674205.1 Candidatus Aminicenantaceae bacterium | reverse complement strand
GACGATACAGCATGAACGGTCAGGAACAAAACCAAAGAGGCCTTTGGGGCTCGAAGATCGCTTTCATCTTCGCCGCCACAGGTTCAGCCATCGGTCTTGGTAATATCTGGCGCTTTCCGATGGTAGTGGGGAAATACGGGGGGGCTGTCTTTGTCTTCGTATACATTCTCGCTGTTGTGCTTGTCGGCTTTACGGTGATGCTGGCGGAAATGATCCTCGGCCGTCACACACAGCGAAATGCAATCGGGGCTTTCGAACACATAAAACCCCGCAAACCCTGGAAGATCATCGGCTATCTGGGTCTTCTGACAAGCATTTGTATACTTTCCTACTATGCCGTGATCGCCGGTTGGGCGGCGGGATACTTTGTCAAAACCGTTTCCGGGACCTTTAGGGGAACCATCACCAGCCAGATGAGCGACCAGATATACACCAACTTTGTTTCGAATCCTCTGTTTTCCCTTATCTGCTTTTTAGTCGTCATCGGCATCACAACACTCATCATCTCCAAAGGTGTTCAGAGTGGTATCGAAAGATGGACAAAAATTTTGATGCCCATTCTCTTCATCCTGATCATCTTTCTGGCCATAAAAGCCCTGACTCTCCCCGGCGCCAGTGAGGGAGTTTCCTTCTATCTGAAACCGGATTTCTCAAAACTGAACGGAACTGTGGTCCTCTTTGCCTTTGGTCAGGCTTTTTTCTCGCTGAGTATAGGCATGGGGATCATGATCACTTACGGCAGCTACATCCCCAAATCCGACAATTTGGTGACCTCCGCAGCATGGGTTTCCTTCGCGGATACTCTCATCGCATTCCTTGCCGGGATCATCATCTTTCCGACACTTTTTGCCATCCCCGGAATCGCTCCGACCGAAGGGCCAGGACTGGTGTTTAAAGTCTTACCTTTGATCTTTTCCAAGATCCCCAGCGGTAATTTCTTCGGGATGCTCTTTTTCACTCTCCTGTTAGTAGCGGCCATCACCTCGACCATATCCCTCCTGGAAGTCTCTGTGGCTTACTTTATCGATGAGCGGAACTGGTCGAGAAAAAAAGCGGCTTTCCTGCTTGGCGGTTTTGCATTTATCCTTGGAATTCCCTCCGCCCTCTCTTCAGGGGGGATGAGATTCTTCACAGATATCGATTTTATGGGTAAATTCGATATCATATTCGCCAACATCTCCTTAGCAGCGGGCGCGCTTTTGATCTGCATTTTTGTGGGCTGGGTTTGGGGGATCAAAAAATCCGTCGAAGAAGTCCGTCAGGGAAATCCTCGCTTCAGAATTCGCCCTCTCTGGGTGTTTTCCCTCAAATTTCTCTCGCCGGTCGTGCTCATCATCATTCTCATATTCATCAAAAAAATCATTACAGGATAAAAGAAAACATGACAAAAAAACTCATCGTCTCTGCGATCTTAGTTCTGCTTGTTTTTGGCCTTCACACGCTTGAAGCCGCAGATATAAAAGGCCAGGTTACCCTCACTCCCAAAGGTGAGCCGTACACCAAGGGCGCCATTCTGATCAAACCCATCGAAAAGGACGTTTTTATCAAGGCCGAGATCGATACCGAGGGGAACTATACCTTTACGGACCTTTCTCCAGGCAAATATATCATCAAGATGGATCTGTATGGACTGACACCCGTCGAGCGTGAGGTCGAGATCAAAGATCGGGAGGAGATTTTAGTGCTCGATCTCTCCATAACCCTGTCTTTTCTGGATAAATTTCTTGTTTCCATCAAGGATTTCAGCGATTTTGTCTGGTTTCCTGTCATGATTTTTCTCCTGCTCGGTGTCGGCCTCCTCCTGACTTATATCTGTCGTTTGATCCAGGTGCGCCGGCTTTTCCTCTCCATGAAAATGGTCTTGGAGGGTGCTCTTCACAAAGATAAAACCGAAAAGGAGGAGGGAGACATTTCTCCCTATGCAGCCTTGATGACCGCCCTCGCCGCTACCGTCGGGAACGGCAATATCGCCGGTGTTGCAACTGCCATTGCGACCGGCGGACCCGGCGCCCCGGTCTGGATGTGGATCGCCGGTTTTCTCGGCATGGCCACAAAATATGCAGAGGGATTCTTCGGTGTTAAATTCAGAGTGAAGAATAAAAGGGGAGAGATGTCTGGCGGCCCGATGTATTACGCACGTATGGGCATAAAGAACGAAAAACTGGCCAAGTTCATGGGCATGTTCTTTGCCATCTGCGGCGCATTTACCTGCCTTTTCGGTACGGGAAACATGGCTCAATCCAATTCCATGGCTCTGGCCTTCAACGACCAGTTCGGTGTCCCCTTCTGGCTGACGGGTCTTGTCATCACAACCATGGTCGGTGCCGTCATCCTGGGGGGGATTAAAAGAATCGGGGGAGTGTCTGAGCGTTTGGTCCCAACCATGATCATCCTCTACTTTATCGGGGCCCTCGTGGTCATTTTGGCAAACATCGCGAATTTACCGGCTGCATTAGCCGTTATCTTTAAATCTGCATTCTCTATTAAAGCCGTGGGGGGTGCTATGGTCGGGACATCCATGAAACAGGTGATCCAGATCGGCATACGCCGTGGCCTGCTTTCCAACGAGTCGGGATTGGGGTCTGCTGGGATCGCCCAATCCGCCTCCAAGTCTTCCGACCCCTGCAAAAACGGACTGATCGCAATGACTGGAACATTTATCGATACCGGGTTGGTGAACACACTGACCACGTTGTCTATCGTCGTCACGGGGATGTACCTCAAAACCGCTGCTTTCGGTGCCACAGATGGGCTCACTTCTACGGCGCTGACTGCTGCCGCCTTCGGTTCGGTGATCCCAAACGGGGGTTATATCATCGCCCTCAGTTCCTTCCTCTTCGGATATTCGACGCTCCTGGGATGGTGTTATTATGGCGAGAAATGTCTGGAGTATATTTTCGGTGAAGGAGTCGTCTATTCCTATAGATTTGTGTTTCTCAGCTTGTTGTTCGCCGGCTCGATCCTTCAGGGTGTTCATCTTAATATCGTGTGGTTCATCGGAGACACGGCGAATGCCTTCATGGCCTTCCCCAACCTGGTGTCGCTGATCCTGTTGAGCGGGTATCTCGGTAAAGTCACTAGGGATTATTTTTTCAAAAAGAAATAATTATCTGGATTATTCACGAGTTGAGATTGCTGCAAAGGCGAGGCAGTGGCCCACGAAGCTGTAGTCAACTACCGCGAGCCGACCCAACCTAACCCGGGCTACAACGAAGGCTTTGTAGTGAGATCAGCTCGCCTGAAGGGTAAAAAATGTCGATAATAAATGAAAATCATATAGGAAATGCAGTGCCCAGATGAGTATTTCGAGAAAACAATGTAACATTCTGATATTAGGTCTGTTATGATAAGTATCGACATTTTTTATGAATAATTCAGGTTATTTGAATGCCGAAAAAAAAAGACATCTTTGTTTTCACGCTCAAATTTATTTTTAGCGCCTCCGTCCTGGCGTTTATTTTGATCTCTCAGACGTCCCTCAGGGATATATTCGCCACGCTCAAAGAGGCGAATCATCTTCTTTTGGGGATATCCTTTTCCCTCCATGCTCTTGGGCTTGTGATCAGTGCCATACGCTGGCAGATCCTCATCAAGGCACAAGATGACTGGGTGCCCATAGGTTTTCTGGCAAAATCCTATCTGGTTGGATCATTCTTCAACCTTTTCCTTCCTACACGGATCGGCGGCGATGTGGTTCGCATCTGGGATGGTTCCCGTTATTCAAAGTCTCTCATAAAATCTTCGGCTATCGTCCTCGTCGAACGCCTGTCCGGTGTCATCGTCCTTTTTCTCTTCGCCTTTTGTGCGTCCCTCATGCGTCTGGAAATGGCCCAGCAATTTCCTGTGATCTGGGTGTCATTGATCTTGAGCTTCTTCGGATTGAGCTTGCTCACTCTTTTTCTCACCCCTGTTGCTGATAATATTCTCGAGAAACTTCCAGAAAAGAGCCCCTTTAACACGATCAAACAAAAGATACGCCAATTCAGAGAGACCGTCCTCTTTTACGGGAAGAGAAAAAGGGCCCTTGGGAAAGCTTTTTTCTGGGCCTTACTGCTCCAGATCAACGTTATCTTTCACTATTATCTGATAGGAAAGGCGCTTCATCTGGACATCGAACTCCTGGATTATTTCATCTTCATTCCCATCGTACACCTCATCCTGCTCATCCCCATCACCATCAATGGATTGGGATTGAGGGAAGGCGCTTATTTGGAAATATTCAGATATTACGGAATCTCATCGGCGGCGGCCATCTCTTTTTCCTGGATCGATCTGGCATTTATGCTGATCGTAGGCACAGTGGGTGGGATCATCTATGTCCTCAGAAAATAATTTTTTTTGACCATTCGCATGACTCAATAGGTAGTGTGGTATTATGGGTGTGAGGAATATTGATTTGGTGCTGATGACCTATGGTTAGATACGTATTGCGGTTTATCCTGAGTATTCTTGTCCTGTCAGCTTTTCTCTCTTCTCCCCCTATCAATAGCCAAGAAGAGGTCGTAGACTACGAGAAGCGCCTGCAGGAGATCGCCGTACAGATCGATGATCTTAAAACGCGGATCAAAAGAGATGAGAGAAAAAAGACGTCGATCCTCACTCAAGTGGATAAAATCAGCTTCAATAAAAGGTTGATCAAAAAAGAGATTTCTCTCTACGACATTCAGATGAAAAAGGCCAACTCAGAGTTATCGGCGCTGGACAGGAAGATCCCCGAACTAAGAACTAAGCTGGAGAAAGAAAAAGAATCGATAGGAAAAATTCTGACTATCCTCTACAAATATGGGAGGATAGATTTTATCGATTTTATCATTGAAGCCAACGATATGGGTAGTCTTCTCCAAGGAAACAAACACTTGGTGCTTTTGGCCCAGCACCAAGATCAAATTGTGGCGGATTATCTCCAGACCCTGAATGAACTCCATGCCTCAGAGAAAAAACTCGAGGAAAAAAAACAGGAGATCTCCAAGTTCATCCAGGGCGCCCAACAAAAAAAACAGGATCTCGAGGCCGAAGAAAAAAAGAACACAGACCTGATCCGGCAGATCGAACAGAACAAGACAATCCATATGAAAACGATGGACGAGCTGCAAGACCGAGCCGAACAGCTCCAAAACTTGATGAAAAAGATCTTGAACAGCAAAATCCCTCCCACGATCACGCTTATCCCGCTTTATGAGAACAAAGGGTCTCTCCCATGGCCGATAACGGGGAGCGTCGTGACGCGCTTCGGTCTCCAAAGACACCCGCGTTTCAACACCACCACAATGAACAATGGAATCGAAATCTCCCCCAGAAAAGACATGATTGTCAAGAGCATCCATCCAGGAACAGTGGCGTACACAGACCATTTCCAGGGCTACGGGAACTTGATCATCATCGATCACGGGATGAGCTACTTCACACTCTATGGGCATTGCTCTGACTTTCTCGTAAAAAAGGGAGATCCAGTCCAAGCCGATCAATCAATAGCTATGGTGGGAGATTACAGTTCTCTCAAGGGCAAAACCCTCTATTTTGAAATACGTTACAAGACAAAACCCCTTAATCCCTTGCAATGGCTAAAACGAAGATGATACAATTTACGATCTTGGTTTATTAAAATGGCTATCGGAAGAATAAAATTCATACTCATCCCTGCTCTTCTCACACTTCTCCTGTTTGTTCTGCTCGACAAGAATTTTCTTCCTGGATTGTCACGGAAGAATTCCTCTGATGACCAGTTCAGGCTCGTAGGGAGCGTGGCATATCTCATCAGGGACGAATACGTTGAGGAACCCAACCCCTCGAAAACCATGGATGGCGCTTTTCGCGGCCTGGTTGATTCTTTGGATATCCTTTCAAGCTATCTGGACAAAAACGCTGTCCTCAAGTATGAACAACGCAGAGACACCGACCTTAAAGATCCGGGAATCACACTATATAAGACCTATGGCAGCTTTCCTGTTATCATCGGCATAAGGAAGAACTCTCCTGCTGAAAAGGCAGGACTGAGGATCGGGGAATCGGTCAGCATTATGAACGGCCGTTCCACACTGTCGATGAGCATGCTCGAGGCAAACCTTCTCCTGAAGGACAAATCGACCGATCCTGTTACACTCAAAATTCTGAGGGGAACCGGCTCTGAAATTGTCAGTCTGGAAAGGGAGACGATCCCAGCAGAGACATACTCATACACCACCGCAACGGGTACCAGTGGCATACTGAAAATCCGGCGGCTCTATGCACCTTGTGTGAACATGCTGAAGGAGAATTTACTCCCCGATCTGAAGACGAAGGAAAAACCCCTCATTCTCGACCTGAGAGATTGCGCGGAGGGAGATATCGAAGAAGCCCAAGAATTGCTCGACATCTTTAGTGAGGACAAAGAATCCGGGTATTTCGAGAATGGCCAGGGGATCAGAGAAACGCTGTCGCTCAAAGCAACAACAGAGTTGGCGGATTTACCGTTGATCGTTTGGACCAATCAAGCCACGATCGGCCCTGCGGAAATCCTAGCCTCCGTGCTTAAAGCATATAAAAAAGTCAAGGTCATCGGTTTCCAAACTCCAGGTCTTGTCGCAAAACAACACTTTATGCCCCTAGACGATGGGAGCGGTCTACTGCTGACATCCGCCATCTTTCACTTAAAAAAGGACAAGGATTTTTGGGAAAAGGGACTA
>JBATYS010000419.1:0-1663 GCA_049674205.1 Candidatus Aminicenantaceae bacterium | reverse complement strand
TCACAGATATTCTTGTCAAAGAATCGACCAAGGATGCTGTTCTCCTTCTTTCGCGAATGAAACATGAGGCAGTGACGCAAGACATGCCCATCGGATCCAATCCGCATAATTTGAAGAAAAAGCTGGTCATTCTCGGCTACTCTCAAAATTTATCCAGGCGGGTGCTTGAAGATTCTCTGAATGTGCTTCTCGCTCCCCCCTCCTCTTTTTTCCAGTTTGAATTGAAGATCCCGCCATCTTCATATTTAGAATTCGGGTATGGGATCTACAGTGCATACAGGAAAGAATTGGGGAAAGAGGTGAATCTTCAGGTCATTTTAGAGAAAAAGGGGAAAGAGGAAATCCTTTTTTCAAAAAACATGCTTCCGCATACAAGGAAATTCTACGGAGATGTGGCCGAGGAAAGAATCGATCTTTTCCCTTATGCAAATACAGAGGTTCGTATTAAATTCATCACAACATTTGCCTCTTCATCCCCGAAGAAAAGAGCCGCTGAAGAGACCATTCCCGAAGATGTAGAGTTTGCTTACTGGGAAAATCCTGTGATTTATCGCTCCCCAGTGCCTCGCACCCAAACAACGTCTCCACCCAACGTCATCCTGATCTCTCTGGACACACTGAGGACTGACCACCTGAAATGTTACGGGTATGACAGAGAAACGAGTTCACACATGGACAGGCTAGCCGCGGATGGAGCCCTGTTCAGGAATGCCTACAGCAGCACATCCTGGACACTCCCTTCCCACATGTCGCTGTTGACGTCACTGGACAACAGAAATCACGGGGTGAACAAGGCAAATCCCCACCTAGATTTTTCCTTCGTGACCCTTGCCGATATGCTCAGAAAAAACGGCTATCTCACACACGCCATCACAGGAGGCGCATTAGTCAGCCACAGGTTTGGGTTTTCCAAGGGATTTGATGGTTACCGGGAATTCAAGCGCTCCCAACATCACCCGCGCTCGGCGGAGACCCTGTTCCGCCATTTCAATCAATGGGTGAGCAAAAATAAAGACAAGCGGTTCTTTCTCTTCCTTCACACATATCAAACGCATGATCCTTATACCTGTCCCTCTCCCTATAATTCCGCCTTTTTCGACAGCAAGCAAATGCCATGGAATGAGGGAGATATGGAAAAAATCCTTTTCGGAGACAAGCGGGAAAATCATGTCCCTTTCAGAAACTTGTCGTCTCTAGAGCAAGAAAATATTATCGCACTTTATGATGGTGAGATCCACTATACAGATGAAGTGTTGATCCAGCCATTGATCGAAGAACTGAAAAAACTCGGTCTTTACCAGAATACTATGATCGTCCTCACCTCAGACCATGGTGAAGAATTTTTCGACCATGGAGCCTGGTATCATGGCCACACCCTGTATAAAGAACTCATTCAAATCCCATTGATCATCAAATTCCCCCACTCCGAATACAGAGCCCAACAGATCGGTGACACCGTAAGGATCGTGGATATCATGCCCACAATACTCGAGCAACTGGGCATCGATTATTCTCCGTATAGTCTAGACGGCATAAGCCTCATCCCTTATCTCAGAGGCGAAACACAACCGGAGCAGATGGCCGTTGCGGATTTAGACTCTCCAGAAAACACGTTCACACTGCCCGTGAAAATCACCCTAATCCGGAACGGATACAAATTGAT
>JBATYS010000418.1:0-5775 GCA_049674205.1 Candidatus Aminicenantaceae bacterium | reverse complement strand
AGTTATCCGGCTTTTCTTTTATCGGCATTCCGACCGGCTGAAGTATTGAGCGGTAAGAGACATAAAGGTGCTTCAGGCGGTTTATTGAGAAAGGTCCTTGTGGTAGTACAATTTGCCATTTCTGTGTTTCTGATCATAGGCCTTAGCGTCATATACAGCCAGATGGGATATATCAAGAACAGATCCCTTGGTTACGATAAAGAAAACATTATGGCCATTCCGCTTTCCGATCCTGCACCAAGATCCACCTATGAATCCTATAAAACCACGCTTCTTTCAAACAGCAATATCACAAGTGTCTCTGCCGCATCGACTATACCGGGAGGATTGTTTGGAATAGCATTGATGAGGCCGACTGGACGTCCGGCGAATGAAAATTTGACCATCCAATGGATAGTTGTCGATTATGATTTTATCGAGACATTCGGCATAGAGCTTCACGAAGGCAGAGACTTTTCGAGAGAATTTACGACCGACCTGAACAGGGCTCTGCTGTTGAATGAAGAGGCAGTCAAGCAATTCGGGTTTGATTCAGGCATCGATAAAAGACTTTCAGCCGGTGGGCCGACCGATCTTCCTGTGATTGCTGTATTAAAAGACTTCTACTTTAAATCCCTACATCAGAATATCGAACCATTTGCCATGTTATTAGGAACGGAACAGGCTTTTAATTGGGTGTTCATAAAAACAACGGATGAGAGCATGCCCAGGGTTATGCAGTTCGCGGAACAAGAGTGGCGCAGAATAAACCCGGGCCATCCTTTCGAATACACATTTGTGGATATAAATAACGACATGATGTATCAGTCTGAAATGAAATTGAGCCGCCTGTTAAGC
Source organism: Candidatus Aminicenantaceae bacterium (assembly GCA_049674205.1). Classification (GTDB taxonomy): domain Bacteria; phylum Acidobacteriota; class Aminicenantia; order Aminicenantales; family Aminicenantaceae; genus WTAW01. The sequence continues at coordinate 4,938 of JBATYS010000418.1, read as the reverse complement.
ATCTTTACCGGAATTGCCATATATATTGCATGTCTTGGTCTATTTGGTCTGGCGTCTTTTACAGTCGTACAAAGGACAAAGGAGATCGGCATGAGAAAAGTTCTCGGCGCATCTATCGGGGGGATAGTCATCATTTTATCGAAAGAATATGTCAAATGGATTGTTCTCGCTAATGTTTTTGCCTGGCCTCTTGCTTATTACTTTATGCGGAGGTGGCTTGAAGGATTCGCCTACCGCACAAATCTAAATATATTGGCTTTTTTTGTATCGGGCATGCTGGCATTGATTATTGCGCTTTTAACGGTGAGTGTTCAGACATTCAAGGCCGCCACAGCCAATCCTGTGGATTCGCTCCGATATGAGTGAGGGTATTAAACAGAAGTGACCTGCCCTCCATCAATGTGCCACACTCATTACAAAACTTAGACTCATCCGGGTTCTCTGCTTTGCATTTAGGACACTGAGTTGTCATCGTCCCCTTCGTTGCTGAGATTAGCATATAAATTTGTGGGGGAGGAGTCAAACAGAATTTATAGATAGACAAGTAATTTGGTGACGTTTTGTGACGAAAATTGCTTACAATCGCCTACATTTGCATAACAATGACAAAGTTAGTGGGACCAAAATTTTGTGGCATTCCTAGGCGTGGAGCACATTAACAGAGTGGCTGGGAAGCAGGGATTCGAACCCCGATTCCATGATCCAGAGTCATGTGTCAATTTAGACATCTCCCCTATTTTAAATTGTCCCAGATTGTCACAGAAAATGCTTAAAATCGCCTACGTTTGCGTGCGCTTGCTTAAACGGAAACTCGGGAGATTACCCCTGTTGGATGCGATTACCCCTGTTGGCTTTCAACCCTCAATGTTTGGTTCCGGAGACCAACGCTCTATCCACTGAGCTACAGGCGCACCTGAATTTGTGGCAATATTATATCAGAATTCAGCAGGAAATCGAGGAGGAAATTTCATGCAGTTTTTCTTACACAGCCTGATAATGGCACATTTATTGCTCATTAACTGAACGGCAAGTGCAAGCATAATTTTAATGTTAAAGGAGGCTCGGACAATGAAGAGGCTCTGCGTCATTATTCTCGTCCTTTTCCCCCTGTTGCTATTCTCCCAGGGATTGCAAAATACCATCAATATCCATTTTTATCCTCACTCTCTTTCTCCTCAGGACAATCTTCGAGATGGCCCGCATGGAAAAAAATTTGACATATCTGAAGATACATTTTTGATATGGGTTGATCTATTTCCGGGCATGTTCTTCACTCATGAGACAGTCTACATATTTATCTCAAGAGAGAATGTTCGGATAAAAAGAGGAAATTGGTGGCCAGAATTAAACGGAAAGATGATTCTCCACAATGAACATAGCAAATATGCTCTCATCAGTCCTTTCGAACTGTCCTCCGATTCAACGGAAGGATTCATAGACGACCATATTACTATCCATGTCTACCCGTATGAGCTGACATCCCAAGACAAGCTCACCAATGGCCCTCTGGAAGAATTATTCACAATCTATAACAATAGTCTCCTCGTCTGGATTGATTTTTTACCTGACGCTTTTTTTGCCCATCCTACAGCCTACATTCTGATATCAAAAGAGAACATTCGTGTGGAATATGGGAGCTGGTGGCCAGAGCTGAATGGTCACAGAATACTCTACGGCCAACAGAATAAAATCGGAATTCTCTCTCCTATCAGAATCTCTCACGGATCGTTCTTCTGAATCCCGGATGAGCTGTCGTTTCTTTGTGAGTTATCAAATAAAGGGCTGGTATACTTTTTGCACATGGATAGACTATTATAAAAAGGACTTATATACTGTTGACATTATTAATGTCTTTAAAAAGCGGACAAAAGAAAGTGATTAATAAAAACGCTGAGCTCCTCAGTGGCTCTACCTCTCCCAAATAACAAGGTTCCGGTTTGTAAAAATTCAAATATGGAGCGCTCTAGGAGTAACATGAAAAAAAATATCATCATTTCCTCAATTGCCCTGATTCTGATCAGTGCATTTTTTTCGTTCACACAAACTTTTGCATCAGTCAACGGATCGGTCAAATCCAAAGATGGAAAACCTATCGAAGGGGTCCAAGTCATTTTGATATTTTCTGAAGATGGCACAAAGTATGAATTGGTCACAGATAATAAAGGAAGATGGAGAAAAATGAATCTGCGGCCAGGGACTTGGACTATCGGCTTTCTGTCCGATGGTTATGAACCCAAAAATCTCAATGTCGAACTTTCCGCCATACAAAAGAATCCACCCGTAGATGTACTGCTGGATCCTCTCCCAGACTCACCAGTTGCACGGGGCGATTCCCTTTATGCGGAGCAAAAATTTGACGAAGCTCTGCAAGAATACCAGAGGGTCCTGTCAGAACACCCAGATCTCGCCCAACTTTATGACAAAATCGGACTCTGTTATTACAGACTGAACGATTATGATAATGCCATAGAGTATTTTAAGAGGATGCTGGAAAAAGAACCTCAATCCCAGGATTCTTTAATCAACCTCAGCGCAATCTATTTTGAACAAGGGAATCTCGATGAGGGAATGAAATACTTTCAACAACTTGATAAAAAAACCCTCACCGATAGCACTCTGTTCTATAATATCGGAATTCTGTTTTTTAATAACAACCAGATTGAATTGGCCATCGAGTATTTGTCCAAAAGCCTAGAGTTAGACCCAAAATATGTGGAAGCCTATTACCAAATGGGTCTCGCCAGCCTCAACAAAGGCGATATGGAAAAGGCTAGGGCTAGCTTTGTAAAAGTCATTGAGTTAGCTCCTGAATCCGAAAAGGCCACACAAGCGAAGAATTTATTAGAACATATCAAATAGACGGCCAACACGCTGAGTTCATTTTTTTGGGTAATAATTCAACTTTTTGAATTTTTTATGAGTTTTGCCATTTTTATCGGGAACATTGTCCTGATTTCCTTGAGAGTCATCCCAGTCAACACAAAAACAATCCCTATAACTATAAAACTCATACTCTCTGTACCGTTTAATCAAATTTATGCCTTTTTCTTTTCGGCCAAAATGTTGGGATGGCCAAGCTCTCCCTGGGGAAAAATGGTTCATACCCACTCTTTCCGAAGCTCTATTTAAGTCTAGACGCAACAACACAGACATGCAAAGAATGTTTACAGTTCTTGTGAGATTGTAAATAAAATTGACTTCATTTCAGTTTGAATTACCCAGGTAAATTTTCTCTATTGTCGATAATAAATATTTATTTTTAATGGATCCATGTTGGCACAATATTTGCATATATATATTGCTTAAGACTATAAGCTTTCATTAGAGGCGGTTTGACAATTATCAAATGTGTCGATTTCATTCATTCAAAACAGCAGAAATCTAGAAATTGTGTGCCATCAACAATAAAAAGATGTGAATATGAATGGGGGTTGGTATGATTTTTTAGGATTTTTTGTTTGTAAAGGCAGAAATACGCCTATAACAAGATAAATACTCGCAACAGTTGACTGAATAATAAGAGGCTGTTCGAGATCATGACGATCTCGAACAGTCTCTTTTTTTTTTCAACGAAAGGAGGTGTTAATGACATAAGGAGAGCATGGGCTAGGGTGGAATAAAAATTTCGTTTGAAATTTTTGTTCCAGAGCAAAGGCTAGAGCGGCTTTGTTCCGCATATACGTGTGGAATTCAAAAAGCCGTCGCTCCCGAAATATCGGGAGAGGAGAAATAGACTTATGGAAAAAAGACTAAAAAACATTTTGATTGTTACTTTTATCCTTTTTATCGGATCCAGCATGCTACTCGCGCAGTCTCGAACCGGAACCCTGAAGGTCGTTGTGACTGATGATGAAGGGAATATCATCCCAGGAGCTACACTCACACTCTCAAGTCCAGTCATGATGGGTGATAAATCGATGATCACGGACACAAATGGAGAAATGCTATTCATCAACCTAACTCCGGGAATTTATGAACTCAGAACGAGTATCGAAGGATTTCAGGAGAAAATCTCAGAAAAAATCGCGATATCTCTTGATCAGCAGACCTTTCTGCAGGTTGGGTTAAATCTGGCAACGATCGAAGAATCCATCACCGTCGTAGCTGTCTCCCCTGCTGTGGACACCACGAAATCGGTTATCGCCGAGCATGTCACTCATGATACGGTTGAATCCCTTCCTATCGCCCGCGACTTCGTCGGCTATCTGCAACTGGCCGCAGGGATCAATATCGTTCCCAATTCTCAGGGCAGGGACATGCCCCAGGACCCGGCCGGTAAGGGCGGGCAGAATTACTATGACCGAGGCCTCCAAGGTTCGAACAATCCAGTCACAGGAGGAGGCAAGAGAGGCTCCCGCGATAACCTGTATTTCCTCGATGGGATGAACATCACGGGATTGTCTTCCCAAACAGCCCTGATGACCTTCAACAACGAGGTCATTCAGGAGCAGGAGCTGATGACCTCCGGAGTTCCGGCTGAGTATGGTGGCGGAAAAGGAGTCATTGGAAACATCGTGACCAAGTCCGGTGGAAACAGGCTATCGGGTTCTGCAAATCTTTACCTGCAACCCGAGGGATTCTTCTTGCCTTACGGCGGAAGCGATTTCGATAACGCCAATAAACCTGACACGGATATTAATGAAGCCACAATGCTGGAAGGTTACAAAGATAACGCCTATGACACGGCTGCGACACTGGGTGGACCGATCTTGAGGGATAAAATGTGGTTCTTCCTGTCAGGCCAGTACAGGAATAATGCGGACACGTTCCAGCTTTCGGAATCGGCCTCTTCGACGCGGGAGGAAGTGGACTACTCTCAGAAGCGCATCGGATTTTTCGGAAAACTGACCTTCAAACCGACTGGGAATGATTCCCTGACCTTGATGTATTTCTACGACACCTATGATATCAACGGTGAACGCGACAAAAACACCATTA
>JBATYS010000417.1:0-4764 GCA_049674205.1 Candidatus Aminicenantaceae bacterium | reverse complement strand
CTGTGACACAAACAAAAATCGAACTTTATTCAAGCCAGTTTCAAATCTCTCCTATCATCTCTCATGCCCCATATATTTCTTGCCCAATTGACGGAACTTTTTGGAACAGGATCTCGTCTATTGAGGTGTGATTAGTGCAAACAGAAAGGATAGTCAAAGAATGCTTGAAAGGAAACGAAGGAGCCTGGCAAATGCTGGTTAACACCTACTCGCGAAGGATCTTCAGCCTGGCTTACCAGTTCTCCGGAACCCGCGAAGAGGCTGAGGATATGACACAAGAGATATTTCTCAAACTCCACAACTCCTTGAAAAAATTCGACTTCGACCGGAATTTCGACGCATGGCTCCTGACTCTTGCACGGAATCACCTGATCGATGTATACCGCCGCACCAAGTGGGAAAAGAAGTCACGGGATGAGTTCGATGAATACAGCCTGAAAGAAACGACAGAGATAAGCCCGGAAGACGCCGTCATGAGAGAACAGACAAAAAAAAGAGTATGGGAAGGCTTCAACCACCTATCGGCAGACATCCGGATGGCCATTATTCTGAGGGATATCCAGGGAAAAAAATATGAAGAGGTGGCAGAGATCATGGCTCTCCCCCTGGGAACGATCAAATCCCGTGTCAACAGAGGAAGGATCCAACTGGCAAAAGTCCTCAGAGAACAAAAGGAGAAGGAAAATGGAATGTAAACTTATCGAAAACCTTTTGTCTTCTTATTTAGAGGATGAGCTGACAGCTAAAGACAGACTGGCAGTCGAGGAGCATCTCAAAAGCTGTGCGGATTGCTCCGTCCTTTTCGATCTATTGAGGGATACACAGGAATCTTTGGCTAATTTTCCTCAGGCAGAGATGAGTGAGGGACTGCTGGAGAGACTCTATGACATCCCATACAGGAGGAGAAAATTCCGGCTCAGCCTGGATTTCTTGGTGAGGCCAGCGCTGCAACCCTACATGGCAGCGGCAACAATCCTGCTGACGGTTATGTCCTTTTATCTTTTCCATCCGGAAAAGAGCGCGATCGACAAGTCAATAAACCGCCAGGTTCATATGGGGTACGGTAAAATCGGCAAGCTGTACTCCGAGGCGGAAACATTCACAACATCCTTGGGTGAACACAAGGATAATATCCTCGATACCATCAAAAGGAAACAGCCTTTTGGAAGGAACGGGGAATAAACCAATACATATGGAGGTATGATATGGAAGAGAAAGTTATTGTAAAGCGACCCCCTAAATCTCCGCTGCTTGCGGGCATTTTGTCCTTCTTTTTTCCGGGGACAGGCGCTCTGTACAACGGTCAGCCGCTAAAATTTCTGGCCGTTCTCCTCGGAGCCGCGATCATGATCACTATGCTGGCCCAGGAAGAAGGTTCGGCACCGTTCTTGGGCATTATGCTCGGTGGTTTGTACTTCTACCAATTTATCGATGCGATCGTGACAGCCAGTGCGATCAATAGGCAAGCCTTGTCAGGTGGAGAGGTAGACGAGATAAAAATTGAAGAACTTCCAGAGTTTGTGAGAACGGGCTCTGTGTTTTGGGGGATCGTCATCATGGTCCTCGGAGTCGTTTTTCTCATGGCAAATTCCAGCTTTCTGGTCACCTATAGCAGAATTTGGAATCTCTGGCCTCTCCTTGTCATCATTTTCGGTGTGAAGCTCATAGTGGACTACATGGCGAAAAACAAAGAGAGAGAGTAGAGGAGGAACCAATGACAAAACAAAAACGAAAAGATCCGTTAATCTGGGGTATTCTTCTCATTACCCTTGGAGTGCTTTTCCTGCTGAAGGTCGACATCTGGTATGTGCTCGCCCATTTTTGGCCAGTGATCCTCATCCTATGGGGAGCCCATAAGTTCTATTACGGTTTGAAGGACAGACGAGAGGAAAAAGAAAAACAGTCTGAAGACATCCAGGTTTAAAATGAAATCGAAAGAAATTGTTTTCCTGATTCTGCTAGTCGCTGCAGGAGTTTTCTTCTACCACGCCTATACGGATAAGCTCGATTGGGAGATCGAATGGGGAGACGACTTCTTATTCAAGCTTGAGGAGTTTGAATTCGAAGAATCCCACACGATCGATGCCCCCTTCCCGCACGTCATTCATGTGATGAATCGTCATGGAGAAGTTAAGATCCAAGGGACAGAAGAGGACAGGATCGTCGTCACCATGCAGAAAACAATTCGACGCAGAACTGCAGAAGAGGCCCAAGATGTCGCAAACTCCCTGAAAATGGTCACAGAGCAAACCGAGCACAATATCGTTCTCACGACAAACCGGGGAGAGTTCAAGAAGAAAAGGTTCCAGACCTCATTCACGATCTTTCTACCTGAGGGTGCCGATGTCACAGTGTCGAACACCTATGGAGTAGTGGAGGTTGCCAATACCGGTGACACAAATATCCATAATTCCTATGGAAAAGTCATCGTCTCGGATGTAGAGGGCCCCTTGACCGTCAAAAACAAGTACGACGACGTGGTCGTTAAGAACGTAGGCGCTGATTGCACGATCGACAGCAACAATGCTTCTGTGGACGTCACTAATGTCGATGGGACTGTTCAAGTTTTCCACCGGTACGGGAACGTCAGCCTGAAGGATATCAGTCAAGATGCCATCGTCGATGCATCGAACGCGAAGATTTTCTGTCAGAATGTCGAAGGCTTGGCGGATGTGGGAAGCACCTACCGAAACATTATCCTTGCCAACGTTGGCGCTGCAAAAGTGAGTGGAAAGAATTGTGAGATCGACATGGATGGCGTGAAGGGCTATTGTGTTATCGAAAGCAGTTACGGCAGAGTGAAGCTGACAAACATCCTGGGAGACCTGAAGATCGATGGAAAGAACACAAGTGTTTTAGGGAAAACTCTTCTGGGAGATAACATAACCATCGATACGACCTATCGGGATGTGGAGCTCGAGGATTTTGCCGGGGAGACGACGATTCTCCATTCCAACGGGAAGGTCCTCCTGACACCAAACCCCCTCACCCTCCCCCTTGTCGTCAAAGGGAGATACTCAGACATCAACCTGTACTGGCCTGCGGGAGGACAATACCCCACTGAAGCAGAGAATAAAGGTGGAGATATCGAGTGGAAGCTCCCCTACGAGCTTTCATTCAAGAAGGAGAACAGTGTCTCCGTGATCAAAGCCTTTATGGAGGAGACAGAGAACCCCCTGATCTTTCTGTACACAACCTACGGAACGATCCGGATCGAAGAATCTCCATAACCATGTAGGGTCCGATCCCTGAACGGACCGATAAGAATTAGAATTTACCGAAGATCTGAATCAAGAACGAGATATAGGGAAACTAAAAAGATGAAAGGCCCGTTCTAGGACGGACCTTTTTTTTAATGTTTATTCTTTAGGGAGTAAATCTTGCTCTGCAAGAAGCCATTGATCTTGATGTTGAAGTAAGAGATCAGATTGGCCAGGTCTTTTTTATATTTGGTCACATAACGGACAAAATCCAATTCCTTTTTGTCTCTCAAGTGACTCTCAAATTCGTCCACTTCGTCCCGGAGCTCGATTACATAGTGATTGATCACCCTGTACTGAGCATTGATATCGATCAAATCCTGGCCGGTGACCTTTTTATAATCCAGGTAGGGAGGGAGGACTTGCAGGGCATTAAAGCCCTCTGTGTGGAGCTCGTTCACGTACTCTTTGATCTCCTGGAAAAAGGACTTGTACTGGAGAGGATTTTTCAGCTTTTCCTCTGCGCGATCCAGGAGAACATCATACTGATCTTTAAGAGAGCCGAGATAGTCTTGCAATCCGAAATGTTTGCGCTTGAACTGGAAGAGATCGATAAAATCCCGGCCGATGTAGATCTTGTCCTTGTAATTGGTCATGAGCTCCCGGGAAGAATGCGTATAGAATTTGACCTCGTAGTGCCTTCCATCAGAATCCCTCTCCCTCAGCCTGGCAAGCAGCAAGAAATTATTCTGCTCGATATAGTAGCTGTTCACATCTAAAAGGACAGAGTATACAGAAAGATTCTGCATGATGTACTCTTTGATGTAATCGAGGATGTCATCCTTTTTTGTGATAAAGTCTCTGACCGTTTCGTTGGGAGTAGGATTAATGACGGTGTAAGAGGGTGAAAGGAGGTAGAGGACAGGGCCAGTTCCCAGTTCAAGATAGAAGTGTTTTATGACATTCTGGTGGAGGTCGTCAGACAGGAACGGCGCCAATTCGGGCAAATCTTCGAGCTTTAACTTGGAGAGTTCCTCTATCTCGTTCATTTTTAAAATCCCTCATTACCGAAGAAAAATTTTATCACCAATAGTCAAAAAAAGCAAATCACTACGGATTTGGAAAGGTCCAATTAGGATTTCCGTATTTGTCTTTCTGAATTTGGCGAACGGCTTCGTTTTCATCTTCCCCAAGAGTTCTTCTCATTAACCGGACACCAAAATACTCTCCTAGCCCTTGTACAAATAGATCCACAGCCTGATTGAAATCCATTGTCCTTCCAAGAGCCTCGGTGAGCGAGATCATACGGACTTCCTCGCCAGTTCCTTCAAGAAAAGATATGGACGTGAGTAGATCATCATTCTCCTCAAGTGGAATAGACCCGTGCTGGATGAATTTTGTGCCGACTCTTTTTTGAGCGCTGCCGATGATCTTTTTCCCGTCGACTTCCACTTCGTTGCGCGAGGGATAGGAAAAACACGGGAGGTTTCCCCGGACATACTTTTGAGGTGCCGGACTGGCAAGAGAAGTCGTCAATCCCATCTTATCCAAGCCTTTCATTAAT
>JBATYS010000416.1:0-2980 GCA_049674205.1 Candidatus Aminicenantaceae bacterium | reverse complement strand
TTCACGTTCAATCCGGGCTTGATGTCCTCAAAATCACAGTCAACGATCTGTCCCATGATCTTGACACCATCGTCCAATTCCACGATACCGACAGCATAAGGGGCCTGGTCCACAAACTGATGAGGGGCCACACGGATTATGGTGTATGTGATGACTTTCCCTGATTCTGCCAGTTTTGTCTTTTCCATGTCTTTGCTCTGGCATACATTACAGATCAGCCGCGGAGGAAAAAATATCTTTCCACAGCTGCTGCACTTATTGGCTTCGAGCCGATATCTCTGGGGAATCTCTCTCCAATATCTCGCTGGTGTCGACATTTGCTCCTCCTCCTATTCTCTCTCAAAGATGTGGACGACTGAGCTCGCCCCACTTCCGCCCATGTTCTGTGTCATCCCGATCCGGGAATCCGGGACCTGCCTATCACAGCAATCACCCCTGAGCTGCTTGACCACTTCCACAGCCTGGGCCACTCCTGAAGCACCCACAGGATGTCCTTTGGATTTTAATCCGCCGCTGGGATTCACGGGAATTTTCCCATCGATGGCCGTCAATCCCTTTTCTACGGCCTCGCCCCCTTTGCCTCTTTCTACAAAACCGAGGGCTTCTGTCACGCAGATCTCAGCGATGGTGAAACAGTCATGAACTTCCACAATATCGATGTCCTCGGGTTTTTTATCTGCCATAGCATACGCACTCTTGGCTGCAAGGTAAGTGGAGTTGAGCCAGGTGATGTCTGTCCTCTGAGCGAGTGCGATCGTATCTGTAGCATGACCCGTGCCGATGATCTTAACGACTGGCTTTCCCATTTTTCTGGCCAACTCTGCAGGATACAGGATGATGGCCGCTGCTCCATCTGTTATGGGTGAGCAGTCCAGAATTCTCAGCGGATCTGCCACCATCACGGAATTGAGGACCTGGTCCACCGTGATCTCAAAGGGGAACTGCGCCACAGGATTTTTTGATCCGTTTTTATGGTTTTTTACAGAGACCATGGCTATTTGTTCCCGAGTTGTTCCGTATTTTTCCATGTGGGCCACAGCGATCAACGCATAAAGCCCGGGAAAGGTGATGCCGTGATACCCCTCATACTCCTGGTCTGCGGCTGTTCCCAGGGCATATGTCGCTTCGTTTCCACTGACATCGGTCATTTTCTCCACTCCGCTGACCAGAACGACATCGCTCATCCCTGAAGCCACCTCCAAATATCCCTGCTTCAGGGCAAGTCCTCCCGAAGCACACGCTGATTCCACTCTTGTAGATGGGACAGGCGCCTGGCCTAAATAATCAGCCAGGAGTGCGGCGATGTGCTCCTGCCCCGCAAAAAGCCCGGAGGACATGGAACCCACATACATGGAATCGATCCGATCAACTCCCGCATCTTCCAAAGCGAGGAGCGCCGTTTCGACATAAATATCTCTAAGGGATTTTTTCCAGAGTTCTCCCCACTTTGTGATCCCAACACCAATTGCTGCAACTTCTCTCATTGGATCCTCCTAGTCCGCCTTCCTGATTTTGTGCCTGAACTTGGCGTATTCGCCGTATTCCAGGTATTTGACATTTTTGCTCAGGAGGTCTCTCGTTTTCGGAGCACGCTCCCGCACCTCATTGATCCTATCCGTGACTTCGAATATAAAGCCGTCACTCCCAGCTCCCGATCCATATGAAACGAGCAATATCATGTCTCCAGGCTGGGAGATGTCCAGAGTAGAGGTCAGGCCTAAGGGGGAGGAACCGGAGTAGGTGTTTCCAAGCTTATTGACCAGCCAACCGGGTTCGATCTGCTCTTTTTGGAATCCGAGCATCTTTCCCACTCTGAAGGGAAATTTTCCATTGGGCTGGTGGAAAATAACGTACTGAAAATCCTGGGGTTTCATCCCTGCCTTATCCATAATGCCCTGAGCCGCTCCGGTGATATGCTTAAAATAAGCGGGATCACCCGTAAAACGGCCGCCGTGTTGAGGGTAATACTGGTATTCGCGCCGCCAGAAATCAGGGGTATCCGTCATGTAGGAGTATGTCTCGTGGGCCTTGGCGACCAGGTTTTCCTTGCCGAAAATGAACGCGGCTGCACCCGCGGCAGCCGAATATTCCAACGCATCTCCAGGAGCCCCTTGAGACGTGTCTGCGCCAATCCCGAGCCCGTACTTGATGGCACCCGATGCGACCAAATTCAGGGCAATAAACATGCCCTCGGTCCCTGCTTTGCACGCAAATTCCAGGTCTGCAGTGTGGACATCCGGCGTAGCCCCGATGGCTTCAGCAAGCACTGTTCCACTCGGTTTTACAGCGTAAGGGTGAGATTCCGAGCCGATATACACCGCACCGATATCTTTAGGATCGATCAGAGCCCTCTTTAGAGCATTTTTGGTCGCTTCCACCGACATCGTGATAGTGTCCTGGTCAGGAGAGGGAACTGATTTCTCCTCGAGCATCAGGCCCTTCTTGTAGCTGGGTGCATCCGCTCCCCAAACCTTAGCGATCTCTTCAACCTTGATCCTGTTCCGGGGAATGTACGCACCATATCCGATAATACCTTCCATTTAGTGCCTCCCTTTAAGAAGTGAAGTGTTTGAGAGTGTAAATATGTGAAAATAATCCATGGATTTAGAAAACAAGTTATAGTCCCATAACTTCTTTTCTAAGTCAATATTTCTTTCTCAATCGTAAGCATCTCCAAAACCGTGATGAGTGCTATCACGGTTTTTCAGATGCTTCCTTCTCAAACGGAAACAGAGTAATCTCATTTGACAGTACTCTACCTGAAAACTAGAATGGAAGAAGCCAACATGCTCCCTGTGACACAAACAAAAAACGAACTTTATTCAAGCCAGTTTCAAATCTCTCCTGTCATCTCTCTTGCCCCTGATAATTCTTGCCCAACTGACGGAACTTTTTGGAACAGGATCTCGTCTATTGAGGTGTGATTAGTGCAAACAGAAAGGATAGTCAAAGAATGCTTGAAAGGAAACGAAGGAGCCTG
>JBATYS010000415.1:0-2965 GCA_049674205.1 Candidatus Aminicenantaceae bacterium | reverse complement strand
GTCTTTCTTGTTTGAAAACAGTATGTTAATAAACCTGCCTTGATCTGTCAAGCGAAAAAGGAAGAATGGACTACTGTCACAAGCGTGTCAAGTCATTTAAAAATCTAACCGTAGCCTCTATCATCTTGTCATTTAAAATCTAACCATGGTTAATAGCCACGAGCTCTCCTTCTTCATGAGTTCTGACATAGACTTCTATTCCAAAGATTTGAGAGATTTCTTCCAATGTTTCTTTTTCTTCAATGGAAAGCTGTTCTCTTAGATCTTTTGTTCTTTTCTTTATATCTTTGGGTTTATAGCTATAATGAGCCAGATCCCAGACCCTCTGTAGTTTCTGATCGATCGTCTCGGAAAGTTCAAACGGATCCAGTCTCTCTCTCAGCGCTATGAGTTCCTTTTTTTTACTCTCTTTGATATGTTCTGAGGCAAGCAGTCGGTCTAAAGGAGTCAGAGGGTGACTGTAGATCCGCTTTTTTCTTGATCCCTTGCGTATGGTCTTAAGGAGTTTGACTGAGGGTTGAAACAGGTTCATATAAAGCGGGAGTTCTTTCTCATAGAGGTCATTCATGGCGAGGAGAGCTTGAGGAGAGTCATACCGGTCCCAACCCATGAGCTTCCGAACATGGGTCCAGTTCTTTTGTTCGATATGAGCATTATCGTCCTTTTTATAGGGGCGAGAACGAGTAAATTCTATCCCTCTCTCTTCGCAGTAATTCCAGAGATGGTGATTGATAAATTCTGAACCGTTATCCGAATCGATGCCCAAAATCCTAAATGGCAACCTCTGAGATATCTTGCCGAAAGCTTCTAGGATGCCCTCTCGCCCTTTACCCATCACGGCCTGGGTTTCCACCCATTGAGAGAAGATATCGGTAAGATTACACGAATGCATGAACTCTCCATAACCTGATTCTCCGCTGTGAGAGACAAGATCAGCTTCGAGGTAGCCGGGCTGCTCGACGTCCCAATGATCGGTCTTGACAGGAATCTTATGCTTCAGCAATGTCCCCGGCTTGGTACGCCCATAGATGCGGCGTTTGAGCTTGTTCTTCAGCGGCTTGAGATGCCGGTCCATGGTGGAGGGACTTATCTCAAGCAGCTTCTCCTCTACCTCAGCTGTAACTTGATAATGTTTCTTTATCCAGGGAAACCAGAGCCTCAGTATCTCTTTGAGCCTGACCGACCAGGGATAACCGGACTTCTTCCATACCTCCTCCACAATCAATAAAACTTCATGCCCGTATTTCCTGCTCCGCCTGCGTTTACTCGGGGTTTTCGCTTTTTCCTTATCCCTCAATCGATTCAGCTTCCAGATCGCATACTTGCGATTGTATCCACAGACCTGGCAGAGCTCGTCCAATATCCTCGCCTTCGATTCTTTGGAGGCGTTGCGGTAACGCCGATAAACAGTTTCACAGTACTTCATGCGTAGCTCCAACCTCATAGCCTAACCTCCTTTCGAGTAAGATTAGGTTATAAAATCATTGATTCCTCCTGTCCACTATGGTTAGATTTTTAAATGACAAGATGATACCTCTACGGTTAGATTTTAGATGATTCGATTCGTAGATTTGATTTAAGTTAGGATATATGCGAAAATAATAAAAAATGGTATTAAAATTCATTTAAACCGCCATCAATCCCTCCCTTAAACTCTATTTGGGGTGTTTTTCTTCCTGGGGAAAGTCCAATAAGAGGCAAGCGAGGGTTTATTTTAAGATCGAAAGGAACGTTTCCAATTGGAGGTGTAAGATGTTCCCCCTAAAAAAAATACTATTCCCAACTGATTTTAGTGAACCTTCTTATGAAGCGCTTAAAATCGCAAAGGAAATGGCAATGCATTTTTCATCCGAGTTATTTTTCATGCATGTCGTTCCCCCTCTTCCTCCGTTTGCTCCTCCGCCAAAGGATAAACCTAGTTTTAACGTCACGGCATATGTTAAAAATCTCCACTCATCTGCTGAAAAATCGCTTCAAGAAGTGATAGATAAAAAAATTGGGAATAAACTGAAGGCTCATATTTCTGTTGCTCATGGGGATGTGGCTGAAAAAGTTGCTCGACATGCGCATAAGGAAAATATTGATCTCATCATCATAGCTAGCCATGGAACGACTGGCTGGAAAAAACCCTTCCTTGGATCCGTTACCGAAAAACTCGTACGCATTTCCACAGTTTCTACATTAATTATTCCAAAGCCTTTAGAAAAGAATAAGCAAAAATGAAAAAGAGATTCACTCCTGAGCAAGTTAAAAATGGCAAATTGGTTTATGCATTCGAAGCGTTCTTAAATGATCTGTGGGAGGATGTCGAATCCACTTTGTCCAAAGAATATTCTAAGAAAATGTCAGATAAGGAACAGCAAGACGGAAAGCATGAAGAAATCATAAGAGACGTATTTACTTTTGTGTATGAACTCTGTTATCTGGCAGCAATGAATCATCCAGAATTGAAATTGATGCTTGAAAGAGTTGATACTGAAAACAGGGATATCGTGCAAAAGACCTTAATATCCAATAAGGAAAATATTGCTTTATTGCACGCAATTTTTATGAGAAGAATTGCTAATAGACTTGAACAGGGCTTAACGAAACGGCAGGCTGTGAAAGCGACCATAGAAGAAAGCAAAAGCGTTTTTACAAATTGGATGAAATGAGGAACCAGTCTACACATGGGAAAAAATCACACACAACTAATTAAGTCATTTTTTGACAGTTCAAACTTTGATGCAAATTTTAAGGACTTTATTGATTCTTTAAATGGAAAACAAAAATATTTACGACGTAGAAAAAGTGAGATCTCTGAAAATGAGGGTGTTTTTCGGATTGAGGATTTAAAGCACACGGCAGATCCTGTTAAGCTGTATTTAAGAGAGACGGGAAAAACTCCACTCCTGACCCGGTCTGGTGAAGTCGTCATAGCAAAACGGATAGAAAGGAGTAAAAAAAACATAATCAAAGCCCTTGC
>JBATYS010000414.1:0-2419 GCA_049674205.1 Candidatus Aminicenantaceae bacterium | reverse complement strand
ATCTATGACCAATCGGGCGGTGGAATGCACAGCCTCTTTCAGACCAAATACATTCCGGTCCATGATCCACTGAAGCATCAAGCCATCGAGAGCGCCGATAATGATGGAGGCAACAATTTTTGTGTCTATGGGTTTGATTTTGTCCTGAGCGATGCATTCTTCAAGCAAGCTTTCAATAAATGTGCGATTGTCGTAATAGACTCTCATGAGGTCAACTGAGGAAAATTTTCCTCCGCTTCTTATACCTTCGGCCCAAAAATCGAGCACAATCTCCAGATAATCCACATACTCACTTTCTAAGATATCAGCCCATGAAAATTTGTTCTGCATCTATTTGCGGAATTTTCGGATAAAATCTTCGACCTCCGGTACTCCCCCTTGATAAACGAGATAACCATTATACGGTTCCCGCTCTGTGATTTCATCATTAATGGGAGTGAGCATAATCTCCTTCACCTTATCGAGGTCATCAGTCTGTCCCAAAGCCCATCCCATTTTGATATATGCCACTTCAGGCAACATGTTCCCCGCAGGAATAATGCCCTTTGCCATGAGATCTCTCCCCGTATCATAGACGTACATGTGGACATAGCCCCAGATGGTCTGAACCGTCATGTAGATAGCTACGTTCTTCTTGACCGCTCTGAGTATGGCAGGATAAAGCGGCTTGTTCACATGGCCGAGACCTGTCCCTGCGATAACGATGCCTCTATATCCATTATCGACCAATGAATCAATGATGTCAGGCTGCATGTTAGGATAATAGTAAACAATGGAAACCTTCTCCTCGAAATAGGGCAATATCTTAACTTTCCTGTCCTTGCGTCTGTGATTGTATGTGTCTTTCAGAAGGTCGACTGTGTTTTTCGTGACTTTAGCCACCGGGATGTCGCCGATGGTCCGAAAGGCGGACCTGTAGGAGGAGTGCATCTTCCTGACCCTTGTCCCGCGATGCAAAAAACCATATTCATCAGATGTTGGCCCGAACATGCACACCAAGACTTCCGCAATATCGGAATGACCCGCTGCATAAGCGGCGTGCATAAGGTTTAGCGCGGCATCGGAACTCGGCCGGTCGGACGAGCGTTGAGAGCCCACAAGCACAATAGGAACCGGTAGATCTTGGACCATAAACGTCAATACTGCTGCTGTATGGTGGAGGGTATCTGTTCCATGCCCGACGATGATCCCGTCTATTCCCTTCTCAATTTCTTTACCAATAGCTTTCGCCAATGTTATGTACTGCTTCGGTCCCATATTTTCGCTGAACACGGCAAAAAGTTTTTCGGTGGTGATATTGCAGATGTCTGCAAGCTCTGGCACAGCTCCGTACAATTCTCCGGGTGTGAAGGCAGGAATGACGGCTCCGGTCCGGTAATCCAAACGCGAGGCGATCGTCCCCCCCGTCCCAAAGAGCTTGACATTCGGTTTGTCATCCGAATAGGGAAATTCCTTTTCGGGGATCTGGTATTTGGCTTTTTTGTAGCCGAGCTCTTTAATATTTTTGATAGTATCGATGCTGATCCCGATGTTATATCCTGTTTTAAACTTCAAAACGAGATGCCTGTCATCGTCGTTCTCAGCCCTGGGGAGTATCGTCCCCTCAAATACCCCCCGGGTTGTGTCGATTCGGACTTTGCCCCAAACCCTGACGTTGTACGTTTTCAAAACTTCCAAAGCACGTCCTCTGTAGCCTTGAAATATATCCTCAGTCATTTTTTATTTCTCTTTGTTTTTTATTTAGGACTCTGTTCATCTTCTCCATGTCTTTCTTCAACTCAGCCAAGGGAACATTCCCCAAAGCTGAATTACTTAATTCTCCCATGATCCAACGGACCTCGGCCTTCTCATCTCTTGATGTTTTAATTTCCTTGAATTTGTGCATAAGAAAAGGGACTTTATCCAAAATGTCCTTTTTGGATACTTTTTTGAACTTGATCGTGCTGAGCACAGAATCATAATCCATATTTGGGTATTGATAAACGACGGGTATCATTTTTTTTGCTAGGACATAATCGAGACCCATATTTTTGAGGAACTTCAGCAATTCATATATCTTATCATAGAAGAAATCTTGAGATCGAGAGTATTGACCCTCCCAGTGTTTTAAAGTGTGCCCGAAAAGGCTACCTGTCAACTTGGGATCTAGTTCCAACTCATTTACAATCCTCTCGATGATCGGCACCAGGTTGGTCTTCAAGATATAATGGTATGTGTCCTGAGGAATTCCCCAATTTTGGAGCTGTTCTAATCTCACACTGACATCGACAGGCAGCTTTTTTTCGATCTCCCGGATGTTTTCATCTTCAAGAGGGATAGGTGCGGAGTCCGTATCCGGGTACATCCGGTTAGGGCCAGGGAGCACTCTTTCAAAGACCGTGGTCCCATCTTCAAATGATTTTCGGCTTTCTCTGGGAAC
>JBATYS010000413.1:0-2003 GCA_049674205.1 Candidatus Aminicenantaceae bacterium | reverse complement strand
CCATGAAGGTGCTGAAAGTCGCAGGAAAAAGGCAGAAACTTGAAAGGTATAAGATAGACGGCAACTCGATCTTCCAGATCATGCTGAAATGGGCCCTTTCCAATACGAATATTGCTTCGGTCGTGACCGAAATTTTGACCTTCGAGCAGATGGAAGAGGACCTAGCTGTGGTTCATCATCCTCTAACTGCTCGAGAGCAGAGTTCCCTCTACCGCTATGTCGCCGAAAATTCTAAAGACAACTGCCATATGTGTGGACAATGTGAGTTGCACTGTCCCGAAGGGGTGAAGACTACGACGATCCTCCGGTATTTGGCCTATTATGAGGGCTATGAAAAGCATGACCGGGCGAGAAGAGGTTACAAAAGCTTAATGCCCGGAGAGAGAGCCACCTCATGCCAGAATTGCGGCCAATGTGAGAGCCTCTGCCCTTACGGCATCGCCATACGCCAAAAACTCCAGCACGCACACACGCTGCTTGTTTGAATTATTCGTAGAGATAAAAAAGACCGTGCACCCGGCTCCGACAGTACTCCCCCTGCGTTATCTGTGCAGTTAGCTCAGGCAAGGCAAACCTGCAGCACAAGAGACGGCCCTGCTACCGCTGCTACCTCCCGGTCCTGACGGGGTTTACAGAGCGTTCTTTGCGCAGGACCCGTACCGTCATCACCACTTACACAGACACTAAACAGAAAAAGTCCCGCCTCGGCAAGGAATTCGACCCTACTGTAGCGGATTGTAGGTGACAGGGCACCGCTAGCTCCCCATCTAGCACGGTCTCTATATTCAAGAACAGCTCGAGACTTCCCAGGATTATTCAACCTGGACTATTCATAAAAAATGTCGATACTTTTTTCAACAAAAGTGAATCAAATCTTTCATTGTTGTTCCACTAAATCACCTTGACATTTCCGTTTTCAATGTCTTTTTATTCATAATCGACATTTTTTACCTTTCAGGCGAGTCGATCTCACCGTATTTGCTTCGTTGCGGCCCATTCGTGGTGGACTACCACAACTTCATGGGCCGACGCCTCGCATCTACGGCAACCTCAACTCGTGAATAATCCAGGTCAAAGAACATTATAACCCCAGGTCAAATCTATGAAACATTAAAATCCATAACTCACACCGGCACGAAACACCGTGCCGTTCCAAAATCCGATCTCTCCATTGATGAAAAAATTAGGTGTTATTCGGGCACGTACTCCAACATTCAACTGGAAAAGATAAAATGTATTGGGAATATTTTCTTCGATCTGCCACTCAACTTCTTCCAGAGTTAGAATATCAGATCCGTCGGTTTTCTCGATTATGTTTTTGTATTGATAACTGCCTGTCCATTCATAGCCCACTTCGCCGAGCAGTGTGGCCAGACCAAAACCGACGACAAAATAGGGAGATACTCTCCATGAAGGGCTTGTGTCCCAACGAAAACTCAAATTCATTGTAAGGGGATCCGTTGTGATATAGCCCAATCCTTCAACAGTGGAGGATGCGCCCTGAACATAGTATTGATTAATAGGGCCTTCCGCCTTGATCTTTATTTTTGTCCGCTCGACCGAAAAACCAAGGCTGAAAGAACCCTCTGGTCCCTTGGGGTAAAACCTGATTTCAAAGCCGATATTGTGACCGCTTGTGCCGAAAACAAGCTCATCGTCATAATCGGTGACCAGGCCTCCCCATGGAATGCTACCGAAAATGGCATTATTCACGCGTTCCCTGATCTCTTTGCTTATCTCCTTGAGGAGATCGTCTTCAAAGTAGTTGGAAAATGGCTTGAGGGTCCAGGGACCATAGTGGATACCGATCTGCAGCTTTCCCGACAAACTGCCTGTCTTCACAGTCTCGGGGAGGTCCACCTGTGGCTCCTGCTGCTGAGCCAAAACACAAGGCGCTAATATCAAACATGTCAGCACAATTATTAGGCCGGGTTTTTTTATCCAGTTATTTTTTCTCATGTTTCACCCTGAAAATCCTAACGTTATATGGTTAATTTGTCAAT
>JBATYS010000412.1:0-1886 GCA_049674205.1 Candidatus Aminicenantaceae bacterium | reverse complement strand
GAAGTTACTGGCTATACTGGCAGTTGCCGTGTTGCTGCAGGGGTGCACCGGTGAGCCTTCGGGCAAAACACTGTCGGAATATTTTGACAACACCGGGCGCGCTGACGTGCTCAGTGGTGGCGTGAGGCTAATCCCCATCGAGACACCTAGCGGCACCTTCCGGGTCTGGACCAAACGGGTTGGAAACAATCCGACGATGAAGGTCCTCCTGCTTCATGGTGGTCCCGGCTCGACCCACGAGTATCTCGAGGCGTTCGATTCGTATCTTCCTGGAGCCGGCATTGAATACTACTACTACGATCAGCTTGGCTCTGCGTACTCCGATCAGCCGGATGCACCTGAGCTGTGGGAAGTCTCAAGATTCGTGGACGAGGTGGAGCAGGTCCGCCAGGCCCTGGGTCTCGACGCCAGCAACTTCTACCTCTACGGACATTCTTGGGGTGGGATCCTGGCTATCGAGTACGCTCTGGCGCACCAAGAGAACCTGAAAGGGCTGATCATCTCCAACATGATGGCGAGCATTCCTGCCTATAACGAGTACGCCCGGGACGTGCTGATGCCCTCCATGGATCCTCGGGCACTGGAGGAGATCCAATCCTTAGAGGAAGCTGAGGATTACGGCAACCCGAGGTACATGGAGCTTCTCATCGAGCAGCATTACGTAAACCACTTCTTGCGTATGCCGGCGGATGAATGGCCCGACCCGGTGAATCGCGCCTTTGCCCGGATCAATCCCGATATCTACATCCCCATGCAGGGACCTAGTGAGTTGGGAGCCAGTGGCAAACTAGTGGATTGGGATCGTACGGCCGCGCTCTCAGAAATCCGCGTGCCAACCTTGGTCATTGGCGCAAAATATGACACGATGGATCCGAAGCACATGGAGTGGATGGCAGGCGCGTTCCCAAACGGTCTTTACCTCTACTGTCCCAATGGCAGCCACTGCGCAATGTATGATGACCAAGCGACCTACTTCGAGGGCTTCATCAAGTTCATTCGAGATGTGGATGCCGGACGTCAATGAGCAGCGGTTGAGAGACCAGGGGTCGTAGCATGATCGTGATGAGTAAGAGGGCCATCTAACAAGCGGCTGAACCTGACAGTCCTTCCTGTCACGATCCGTACCTGCGTCGCACGTCCCGCGCCAGTCGGACCTGCAGGTTAGCCGCAGTCCGTTAGGCCTATTGAAAATGAAATCAATACAACAAATTTAAAAAGAGTTCTAATATGCAATTAGAAGTTATTACTCAAGAACTGGCTCAACGAAAATATTATTTAATGAATGTAATTAAATTACTGATATGTAGCAAAATAAAATCCTTTATTGAAAGGGAATTTAAGATATGAAATTTATTCACACCGCTGATATTCATCTTGGAAAATCGTTTTCTTTTTTGGGAGATAAAGGAATTCATCTACGTGAGGCTCAGCTCAGAACCCTTAAAAGGATAACTGATCTGGCTCAATCTGAATCAGTTGATTTTCTGATAATTGCAGGTGACCTGTTCGAGTCGAACGAGATAAGTTCTCGTCTTATAAAAAAGACCATAGAGATACTTAAAAGCGTGGATCCAATTCCAGTGTTAATATCCCCCGGCACACATGATCTACTGGATGAAGAAAGCGTATACAATCGAAAAGAATTTCGGGATTCAAATATAAAGGTCTTTGGAATCGATGGCACAGTTATAAAAGTAAAAGATGCAGCTATTCATGGAAGGCCAAACGATACAAAACAAGGCGGTGTTCATCCATTAGAGGAGCTGACGTCTGATTCTTCTGCAAAATTCAATATCGCAGTTATTCATGCCAGTGTTGAAATCGAAGGGAAATCAAATCCGGATGACTATTTGGTTAACACGAAGGAGATCGAAAACTCCGGGATG
>JBATYS010000411.1:0-1519 GCA_049674205.1 Candidatus Aminicenantaceae bacterium | reverse complement strand
TTATGATGGGAGCCTGCGGTGGTGTGCTCGCTCTCTCGGATGTCGCCACACTACTCTGCATCGAGCTTTATCAATTATCCCTCTCTCAACAGTGGAAGGAAGCTAAAAAGCTCCAGCATGACCTCGTTCCGCTCAACCAGGCCCTTACGGTGGAGCATGGTATCCCGGCCATCAAATATGCCCTTGACCAAATCGGCTTCTTTGGTGGCCCATGCCGCCTTCCGCTCCAACCTCTTGATGATCCGGCTAAACAAAAGATCCAAAGCATCCTACATGCCCTCAAACTCATATAAGATGTAGGGACTGTTTCCCAAACGGTCCGTTCTCGCCCCAAGTTGAGATCGCTTCCCGAGCGGTCCATTCGGGGAATTGACCCTACATTTAAAATTAATATCCTGGAACAAAATTCCTAATTGAATCCGGATGAAATATGAAATAAACTAGGGTTTTTTATAAGCGGAGATAAAGATGGCAATAAACAACAGACGGAAATTCCTGAAAAGTCTAGCGCTCGGAACTTTTTCAGCGCCGCTTCTTTCGAAAAAGCTCCTAGCATTCCAAAATCAGACAACGCGTGAAAAAAAAGGCGAGATGTTCTACAGGAGACTGGGACGAACAGACTTCAAAATCTCAGAGATCTCACTCGGGGGAAGCCCCATTCCAGATTGGGCCATTCTCACTCAGATTGTAGAACATGGTGTCAATTACATCGATACATCCCAATCCTATTCGAACGGGAACAGCGAAAGAGCGATCGGCCGACTCTTTAAAGAGATGGGTCGGGATAAGGCTTACGTGGGAACCAAGTTTCATGCCCGAAGGAACTGGAACGAGGAGACGATCCTCAAATCCGTGGAGGGTAGCCTAAAGAGGCTGCAAACGGATCATATCGATGTCCTCCTCATCCACGGAGTAGACAATGAAGAGACACTGACGGATGAGAGAGTCCTCTCAGCCTTCGATAAAATGAGAAAACAGGGAAAATTCAGGTTTACGGGCATCTCCTGTCATTCCAACCATCACAAAGTCGTTAAAAAAGCCATCGAATGCGGCCACTACGACATGGTTCAATTGGGATACAACGTGTTCGACATCGAAGATACGGATGAAGAGCAGGATATCGAGACTTATGACGACTACCTGGGCACCAGCGGAATCAGACAGCTCATTTCTCTGGCAAAATCCAAAGATGTGGGCATCATCGCCATGAAGGCGCTCAAAGTCGCAGGAAAAAGGCAGAATCTTGAGGCGTATAAGACAGAAGACAGCTCGATCTTCCAGATCATGCTGAAATGGGCCCTTTCCAATACGAATATTGCTTCAGTCGTGACCGAAATTTTGACCTTCGAGCAGATGGAAGAGGACCTCGCTGTAGTTCATCATTCTCTGACTGCTCGTGAGCAGAGTTCCCTCTACCGCTATGTCGCCGAAAATTCCAAAGACTACTGCCATATGTGTAGACAATGTGAGTTGCACTGTCCCGAAGGGGTGAAGACTACGACGATCCTCCGGTATTTGG
>JBATYS010000410.1:0-1881 GCA_049674205.1 Candidatus Aminicenantaceae bacterium | reverse complement strand
AAGAAAAAGAGTTGGGCTGTCCAACTTCCCGAAGATATTCTGATCAGCGACATGGTGTGGTCACCGGATGGGGAAAAAATCGCCTTTCTGGCGCATCTCCGCAACGGCACTCAAGTTTGGATCGCCGATGTTGAAAGCGGAAAAGTGAAAGTTCTCAACGAAACATTTGTTATGGCCACTCTGACCGTTCGCCGCAGATACAGCCGGAATGCCATCGCAAGCCCTTCGCAGATGCTGCAGTGGACTCCAAAGGGCTCTATCGTCACACTTCTGGTTCCCTCAGACAGAGGCCCGGAGCCCGAAAAGAATCCCATTCCAGATTCCCCCATAATCCGACACACACGCGAGAAAGCTACACCCACGCCGACTTTTCCTTTTCTTTTGCGCACATCTTATGACAAGGAACTCTTCCGCTATTACACAACATCACAGCTGGCTGAGCTAGCGCCCGGTATACCTCCGCGTGCCATCGGTGAGCCCTCTATGTACATGAATATTTCCATGAGCCCGGACGGTCAGTACATTCTGGCGGAGAGATTGACGGAACCATTCTCCCACATTGTCAGCTACACCAATTTTCCGCGTGATCTTGTCGTTATGGACATAAGTGGAAAGATCCTCTCTTCCATCCGAAAAATCCCCCTTCAGGAAGTTGCAGCCAGAAGAGACCGGAATGGCCCTTTGGAGGACCTCCCCAGAGATGTCGCCTGGCGGCCGGACGGCAAAGGTCTCTCTTTTCTTTGGCGTGTCCCGAAGCCCGAAAAGGACAAAAACAAGGACGAAAAAGAAGAGAAAAAAGGTGATAACGAGCTTGAGCGGAAGGACCGCTTGATGCTGTTGTCCCCTCCTTTTGTCCTGGATCAAGCGCAAGCTCTTGTCACAAGCCAGAAAAAATTCGAGGAAGTTTCCTATGTTCCTGATGGCCATTATGCTTTTGCCAAACTCAGCGGCCGGGGAGAGGACTATAAAAGGGGGACGGATATTGTCGCTTTTGACCTGAGTCAAACTCCACCAAGGAAGATTTTGCTTCTTAAAGACATCGAAGAGGACGACCCTTTGGAAATGCCCGGAGATATTTTGAGAACCATGTCCGGGAATGGAGTGATTTCAGCCTTGTCCTCAAGTGATGGAAGGTCTGTCTATCTGCAAGGGGAGGGGTACAGGAAAGATTTTAGGCACCGGCCTTTTATCGATAGGATAGGTATCGAAACCGGGAAAAAAGAACGGATATTCGAGAGTTCAGGAGATATGTACGAGCGTCCTCTTGCATCTCTGGATAACAATTTTCAGGCGATGATCATCAGCCGTGAATCCAGGAAAGTGTTTCCGGACAGTTGGCTTTGGAAAAATGACGGATCCTTAACCCGCCTTACTTCCAACCGGAATCCATTCCCAGAATTTGCAGATTGTAAGCGTGAAGATTTTGTGTTCGAACGGCGGGATGGGCTCGAGATTCGAGGCCGCCTTTCGCTTCCTCCTGGTCACAGACCTGGAGAAAAAGTCCCTGCTGTCTTCTGGACGTATCCCCGGGAATACGGAACCTTCAAAGATTATAAGCGAGCAGCTCTCCGGTCCCATAACCTGAATGCTTTTCTCCAGCTCAACACCCGCAATGCCTCAGACATCTGGCTTTCCCAGGGTTATGCGGTTGTGGTCCCGGATATCCCTATCATCGGAGAGGACGATGCCTACAACAACAATTATATCGCTCATCTTGTGGATTCCATGTATGCGGCCATTCGCAAGGTCGATGAGCTGGGGTATGTGGATGTCGACCGCCTGGGACATGGCGGACACAGTTATGGTGCTTTTGCGACAGCAAACATTTTAGCCCGCACGCCTTTTTTTAAAGCCGGCATCGCCGGTGATGGGGCCTATAAC
>JBATYS010000409.1:0-2284 GCA_049674205.1 Candidatus Aminicenantaceae bacterium | reverse complement strand
CCTTTAAAAAATTCTCTGTCAATGACCTTATCTCGCATGAAGCCGGAACAGGATGTATCTTTAAAAAAGCGTTCCGGCAGGATGTCATCCGTGTGCGTTCGTCCGTTTCTAAGGTTGTATCGTCTTGCCAGATGTGTCAGTCTAGTCCCCACTTCCAACAGAGATTCTGCCGTATGATTAGATCCTGTGGCTGCATTGAGCACAGACGTCAATTCTTCCAGTCCGCTGGGCACAAAATCACACACGATCATGGAATTTCGGATGTTTATTGTGTCGAGCCCGGATGCGACCGACTGAGGGATATCCTCGATCGTAAAATCAGGCCCCTCCTCTGCTTCGGTGAGCCACAACCTCGTGTGGCTGGCAAAGTCTGCCACAGAGAGGACCACACCCATGGTCAATGACCCTAAAGGATTGACTCCGGACAGTTCCATCCCGAAAATATTGATGGCAAATTCTTCACTCCCCTGGCCGATTTTTTGCGCAGCGATCCGGGTGCCGTCAGCGAAAATATTTCCTATTCCCTGACGGTGTGCCATCATCTGCAAGAGCTTTCTCTGAGCTGTGGCATTTCCCCAGGTGAGCTCAATCCCATCCCAGTTATCCAGCAGCTCTTTTTCATAACATTCCATCGCAAAAGAACAGGTGACTCCTGCGCTGATCGTGTCCATGCCGAGATCGTTGCAGATCTCGTTCGACCAAGCCAGGTCTTTGCAGTCTGAAATCTCGCATCCGGAGCCGAGGAAGGCGACAGATTCATACTCAGGACCCTCGATCTCATGGCCATTCCAGGTTGCAACTTTCGAGCAGCGAATGGCGCAGTTATAGCATCCCACATCCTTCCAGTTGAGTTCTTTGCGGAATGTCTCTGACGAGATTCCTTCAAATCTGTCGAAGACACATTTCTGGAAATTTTTGGTCGGCAGGAATTCAAACGCCTGGCCGCTGCGAACACATTTCATCGTACCCTTCTCGCGGCGGAAGATGACACCGTCGTTGGTCAGGATGTCTCTGGTCAGTTGGTTGTTCAACTCCATAAATCGGGCTTCGTCGAAATATTTGATGGGCTCATCCCCATCTGCGACTATAGCCTTAAGGTTTTTAGATCCCATTACGGCTCCTGTTCCGCCCCTGCCATACTGCCTGTGCTTGTCCACACCTATACAGGCGATTTTGACAAGATTTTCTCCTGCAGGACCGATACAGGCGACCCTGGGTTCGACTCCGGGATGTTGCTTGAGCAACGTATCGTTTGTGTGAAAAATGCCCTTGCCCCAAAGAGTGGTGGCATCACGGATATCCACGCCCTCACGGGTGATATAGAGGTAAACAGGCTTTTCAGATTTTCCGGTGATAAAGACGTAGTCATAACCGGCCGCCTTCAGACGGGGCCCAAAACGCCCGCCACAGTGGGAATCGTGAATGGATCCCGTTAGGGGGGACTTCATCACCACACATGTACGTGCGCTTGTCTGGACTTTTGTCCCGGTGAAAGGACCGTTTGCAAATATTAGAGGGTTTTCTGGACCGAGGGGATCCGGATTTGGAGCATGCTTTTCCAGAAGCGCAAACCCCAGGCCTTTGCCACCGACATAATTTTCAAGCAGTGATTTCTCAACGGGTTTGATTTCGCTTTTGTGGGTTGATAGATCTATGTTTAGACATGTTCCTGTGTATGCCACTCGGTCCTCCTTGTTTTAAATAGTTTTCACCGCACCGTCTGATTCATCATTTTTTTTCAAACCACTTCTTTTGTCAAGCGTCTTTGGTTGAAGACATTTTTCTGATGTCAACTTAAAGACCGCTTCCTTGAAGGATGCGCTCCAGTCAAGATTGCTCAAAGAGCTCCGCCAACATCCGGAGGAGTTGAAAGTCGATCAGGGGGGATGTGTGCTCTGGAAGAAGCGCGAATGGGTTAAATCCCTCCTCGATTCTGAGGAGTGCAGCGGTCATTAGATTTTGTTCTTTTCGTAGTTCCCGTGAGCACTCTTCAGGACTACGTATGCTTACTTTTTTTTAAAAAGGTCACCTTGAGGAGAAGATGAGCCAGGGGAATAACCGAGGTGTTTCAGTGCTTTGGGAGTGATCTTGCGGCCGCGGGTGGTACGCTCCAGAAATCCGATCCTCATAAGAAATGGCTCATAGATGCTCTCGATAGTGTCCTTCTCTTCGTCGATAGCTGCGGAGATGGTGTTGACCCCAACCGGTCCTCCGCTGAAGTTTTCGATGATGGTCGTGAGGATCTTCCTGTCCACGTCATCCAATCCCAGAACATCCACTTCCA
>JBATYS010000408.1:0-3949 GCA_049674205.1 Candidatus Aminicenantaceae bacterium | reverse complement strand
TTATGTTCTGGAATATCTTCCCCAAGCGAGAGTTTATCATCTGGGGGGCGCAAGTACTGAGGGATTAAAGTTCTTCACTCGTTATCATTACAGAAAAAGCCAGCTCTATTATTATCAAAAGCACAACTCTAAAGCAGCGCTGACACTTCTTCGTCTTTATCTGAGGGTAAACTTTAGCCTTCTTCTTGGATGTGGGTATATAAGGGGAGCCGCGGATATGAACGAAAGACGTGTTCTTTTGGGACTGTTGAAGGAAAAGTGAAAAAGATCAAAGTTCTCGAGATGATCGACCGCCCCTTCCTGGGCGGAGGACAGGTCAACCTTCTCTCACTTGCAAGTTTTTTAGACCGCGGAACGTTCGAGGTCTCTGTATGCTCGCGGGGAGAGGGGCCTTTAGTCGATGCGCTCGGCGAGGAAGGAATCCCTCATTTTCCGATCGCTTTCAGTAAACGTGTCCAAAAGGGAATAGTGAAAGACATCGTCTCGCTCCTCAATACGCATCATTTTGATATTCTCCACACACATGGAGGCGTAGCCGGCCTGTTTGGACGTTGGTCTGCACGTAGATGTGATCGCCCGCCCCGCGTTGTTCACACTCTTCACGGAATCCACTATCTCCACTACAGAAACTTTTTATTCAAATATCTGTATGTATACCTTGAACGATTTTTCTCACGCTTTTCAGATGCGGTTATTTTTGTCTCAGATGCGGATAGGGAGAGAGGCCGCCGCTTTAATCTGGTCCCCGAAGACAAAATAGTCTTGATCAAAAATGGTATAGATTTTGAGGCATTCGAGTCTGGGACCTCCTTCGAAGAGGGGAAAAATGAACTTGGATTCGACTCATCCGGTCCCGTTGTTGGAACCGTAGCACGCCTGCACCGGCAAAAGGGACTTCCCTATCTTTACCAGGCAGTAAAAAAAATTCAGGAGTCCATTCCAGAGGCTGCCGTGTGGATTGTGGGGGGTGGGTATCTGTTGCCAAAGTTACAAAGGCTTGGGAAAAAACTCGATCTCAAAGAGACCGTTCATCTGTTGGGAGAAAGGAAAGACGTTGCCAAACTTCTATCTCGCTTTGATGTATTTGTCCTCCCATCCCTTTGGGAGGGACTTCCATACTCTTTATTGGAAGCAGCAGCTCTGGCCAAACCGGTCGTCGCCACAGATGTTGATGGTGTGAGAGAGATCATAAAACACGGTGAGACCGGCCTCCTGGTCCCGGCCAAGGATCCTGAGCGTCTGGCCCAAGCGGTAGTCCGGTTGCTTCAAGAGAGAGAGTATGCAGCCACTCTCGGGCGGAACTTGAAAGACGCAATCCAAAGGGAATTCAGTCTCTCACGGATGCTCCAAAAAACCCAGGACCTCTATCGCAAGCTCACTGCCGATTGACAAAAAGAAAGGTCCTTTTTATAATCAACCTCAATGAAGAGTCCTAAAGTTGCTCTCATCCATGATTGGCTAACGGGCCGAAGAGGCGGAGAAAAAGTCCTGGAGGTCTTTGCCGAGATATATCCAGATGCTCCCATCTATACGCTCTTTCATTTTCCAGGAAGCCAGATTCCGGATATCGAGCAAAAGAGAATCGTTTCCAGTTTTGTCCAGAAGCTCCCTTTCCTCAACAAGAGATACAGGTTTTACCTCCCATTGTTTCCGCTGGCCATCGAGCTGTTTGACCTTCAAGAGTACGACTTTATCATCTCCAGCTCTCACTCTGTCGCCAAAGGGGCTATTCCGAGGCCAGATGCCCTCCATGTCTGCTATGTCCATTCTCCCATGAGGTATGCGTGGAACCAGTATTCATCCTATTTTTCCCCGGAGATGTTAGGATTTTTCAGGAGAATGATCATCCCACCTATCATCCACCGTCTGCGCATCTGGGATGAATCCTCTTCCCACAGAGTGGACCACTTTATTGCCAACGCCAAAGCTGTGGCTGACAGGGTTCACAGGTATTACAGGCGCGCTGCCGATGTCATTCATCCCCCGGTAGATACAGAGTTTTTCAAGCCCGGGGAGGTTGAAGAGGACTATTTCCTGATCGTATCCGCATTGGTTCCTTACAAGAGGATTGACTTGGCTGTAGAAACATTCAATCGAACAGGTGAGCGTCTGAAGATAGTCGGTCAGGGGCCGGAATATTATAAACTCAAAAAACGTGCGCAGTCGAATATCGAATTTTTAGGGTCGGTTTCTGCCGAGGATCTTCTCCGGACTTACCAAAAATCCCGGGCGCTCGTCATGCCGGGCGAGGAGGATTTTGGGATCAACTCTCTCGAATCCCAGGCATGCGGAGTCCCTGTCATTGCCTTTAGGCGTGGAGGTGCAAAGGAAACAGTGCTTTCTGGTGAGACAGGATTCCTTTACGAGGAGCCTGGCATCGAGGGCCTCATCGCCGCGCTTGACAAATTCAAGGACATGAATTTTAATAAAGCAACAATACGGGCAAATGCCATAAAGTTCTCTCGGAACTCGTTTAAGAAAGAGATCTCTGCTTACTTCCAGCAGAAATGGGCAGAGCATGAGAGCCAGTAATGATTGAGAGGCAAAGAAGCGGTCTGATAGTACTGTTTGTGCTGAGCGATATTATCGGAATAACGCTCGCTTTTTTCTATTCCTATTTCTTCCGTTTCTATCTCTACATCATTCCTGTCGATCCCGCAAAGGGAATTCCTCAAATCAAACAATACGTGTACGTTTTTCCTCTGTTTTTGATCTCACAGCTTGTGATCTTTTACCTTCAAGGGTTCTACAAAACGAGACTCAAAAGAACTCAGATCGATGATTTTTTTCTCATTGTGCTGAACGCTCTTTTTTCTGTCCTGATTGTCTTGGCCGTACTGAACTATCTGTACACATACAGTCAGGGTGCTGCGCCCTTGTTCCGTATGGATTTTAAGATCTCTCATGGTTTTTTAGGTGTCTACTTTATCGCAGTCGTGATCGTCATTTCTGTCTTCCGGCATCAAATTTACTACATGATGAAGAGACGCTATGCCAAAGGGTATAACCTCAAGAATGTTCTCATCGTTGGGGCAGGTGAAATGGGCAAGGCCGTTGCGCAGAAACTGATCAATTACAAAGACCTGGGTTTCATAGTCACAGGTTTTTTGGATGACCAAAGGAAAGAGGGAGAGGAGCTCTATGTGAATGGAGGGATCAAAGTCCTCGGGCCTGTTTCCGCACTCGAAGACATTCTGGAAAAGAACAACATCAGCGAAGTCTATTTGGCCCTGGAATTGAGGAACTATCAAGCGATCCTGGAAACGCTTAAAACAGTGAATAAATACCCTGTGAATATAAGGATCATTCCGGATCTTTTCCATTTTCTGACTCTGAAGGCAAGGATCGAAGACCTGGATGGATTCTCCGTGATTTCCATAGACGAGCCGCCCATGCGTGGAGTCGGGCTTCTTATCAAGCGGTTGATGGACCGCGTCGCTTCAGCCCTGCTGCTTATTTTTCTCTCGCCTTTCCTCCTCATCGTGGCTCTAATGATCAAGTTTGGCTCCAAGGGACCGGTGCTTTACCACCAGGAAAGGATCGGCTTGGATGGGAGGAAATTCACCATTCATAAATTCAGAACGATGATCTCCGAGGCCGAGAAAGGAACAGGACCTGTGATGTGTAAGCCCGATGATGAGAGGATCACAGGAGTCGGTCGGTTTCTCAGGAAGTACAGTATAGATGAGTTGCCTCAAATGATCAATGTTATGAAGGGGGAGATGAGCCTGGTTGGGCCTCGCCCGGAAAGGCCCGCTTTTGTGGATGACTTCAGGGAGAAAATCCCCAAATACATGCTTCGCCACAAGGTGAAATCTGGAATCACGGGGTGGGCGCAGGTTCATGGGCTCAGACAGGACACGCCCATAGATAAAAGACTCGACTATGATTTTTACTACATCCAGAATTGGTCCTTAGTTCTCGACTTGAAGATCCTGTGGAGGACTTT
>JBATYS010000407.1:0-2593 GCA_049674205.1 Candidatus Aminicenantaceae bacterium | reverse complement strand
CCGGATGATTTCCTCAACAGGAGCCCCGTTGGGATCGATCCAGGGTTCAACCCCCATCCGGAATACTGAAGGCAGATTATCCGTGCAGTAACCGGCATGAGAACATACGCCCCGATTGTCATGAATGGTTATGCCATCTCCGACATAATCATCCAGTATATCCGGTTGGCGGCCTTCTTTTTTGCTACTGTCGAAATCGATTTTTGCATGTGTTCCGTCGCAGTGGGGTTTGCTGCCGCTTTTCCCGCATCGGCATAAAACCATGGTCTTCGCCGTTTTGGCTGATTCTGCTCTAGATGTTTTCAAGCTGGTCACATTCGAAACGACATACGGACCATTTTCTGTGGCTTCTATTTTTTGTTTTCCCTTTTTAGACATTTATTTGTCTCCTATTTGTAAAACAATATTTTATTTTTTGAGTTAAAGATGATTTCTCGATTTTCCAAATTAGTGGCAAACAAGGAGATTGGGGACGGGCCACAACAAATACTTGAATACAAACGAGTTAATTCATTGTATCGCCTAGAAAAGGGCTTTAGAGGCACTATTTTGGGGGTCAAAACCATCATCTAAGCGGATAATAATAGCTCATTGAAGTAAATATCCTTATACGCATATTTTGACCCCCAAAATGATGCGTTTAAGCCTATTTTTTGGCGATAAATTCGAGTTAACTTATTTATTATTAATGAGTTCCTGAGGCCCGTCCCCAATCAGCCCAATCAGCGTCAGCTTTGATCGTCATCAGATGAGTTTTTTACGAATTCTTTTTGGAATTCCTCTTCATCTATTTTTAACAATTCAAATATTTTTCTTATAAGATTATCCATATTAATGGGCTTGGTGATAAAATAGTCTGCCCCACTATCAAATGCCTCTTCCAAGCCAAATCGACCTTTGTAAACACCAGTCATCATAATGACCTTTGTTTTCTCCAATTCCGGAGTAGCTCTGATCGTTTTAAGGAGGTCCACACCGTGGATCTTCGGCATGAGCATATCACTGATAACGAGGTCTGGATGCTCCTTGTTAATCAAGTCGAAACCCTCCTCACCATCTTTGGCACTGTAAACCCAAAATCCACGCATGATCAGGTTCCTCTCAAGTAGAGCAAGAGTTGCCCTATCATCATCCACTATGACTATTTTTGTGCTCATTAATATCTACGCTATGGTCTATTCTTACTTCCCAAATTCTTTATACCACATTGAAAAAACATCTTCAACGAAAAGGCAATATTCTTATTTCGTTTATTTTCAGATTGACATCATGCAATGGATAGGCATCAATCTCAGAAACACTAAACTCTGGGAACCGAAGAAACGTATTAGCTATAATGGCCGGCGAATTATGGCCCAAGAAATTTGCCCACGAATCATAGCCATCGGATTATAGACCACGGACTGTAGCTCTCGGGATATATTATGCGTATAATATCTCTGAAGACTTTGGAACGGCATATTAAAGCATTAGAACGGCATATGAAGTCCTTGGAAAGGTATCTCTAGAATGATAAGAAACTACATTAAAACCGCATTCCGCAATCTCAAGCGCTACAAAGGCTACTCTTTCATAAACCTCATGGGTTTGGCCATTGGTATTGCCTGTTGCATCCTCATACTGCTATATATGCAGGATGAATTCAGTTACGACCGTTATCCTCAAGATTATGAGCAGATATACCGAATCACTTTTCACTTGCAGACACCTGATCGCGGAGAGATAAACACTGCCAGAACGCCTCCCCCGTGGGCACCCTCACTCGCCGAAGATTATCCCGAGGTCGAGAGTTATTGCCGGTTGAAGACTCCTCTTGTTTCATGGCTGGTCAGCCGCGAGGAGATCGACAAAAGATTCCATGAGAAGGGATTCTATTTTGCTGATGAAACGGTGTTCGATCTTTTCAATTTTGCTCTCAAGAAAGGGGATCCCCAAACGGCCCTCAAAGAACCAAAAACC
Source organism: Candidatus Aminicenantaceae bacterium (assembly GCA_049674205.1). GTDB lineage: Bacteria > Acidobacteriota > Aminicenantia > Aminicenantales > Aminicenantaceae > WTAW01. The sequence continues at coordinate 634 of JBATYS010000407.1, read as the reverse complement.
TTGGTTCTTACGGAAACCGCTGCACAAAAATATTTCGGCAGTGAAGACCCCATGGGAAAAACTCTTCGTCTCGATAACACCTATGATTTCTTGATCACGGGAGTCATGGAGGATGTGCCTAAAAACAGCCATTTTTCCTTCGATATCCTTGCCTCATTTTCGACACTAGGCGTTGTTCCCATATATGGAGGGATTGAATATGTGACGTGGAGGAATGGCCTCGGTGCAGATCTTTACACATATATCCGGCTGAAGGATGGGGTGGCCCCGACTGCGATCGAGGAAAAAATGCCGGAGTTTTTTCAGAAATACTTGGGGAACATCATCAACCAAGTCAACATAAAGATCAATCCTCGTCTCCAGCCCTTGGCCAGCATACATCTGCATTCGAACCTGGATGCTGAGATCCGCGCGAACAGCGACATCCGCTACATTTACATTTTCTCTGCGATCGCCATTTTTATTCTGTTGATCGCATGCATCAATTTCATGAACCTGGCAACCGCCCGTTCGGCCATCAGGGCTCAGGAAGTGGGGATGCGCAAGGTCATCGGAGCAGAGAAGAAACAGCTTGTCTTTCAATTTTTTGGCGAGACAGTTTTCCTAGCATTTCTGGCACTCATCCTGGCGTTGA
>JBATYS010000406.1:0-2359 GCA_049674205.1 Candidatus Aminicenantaceae bacterium | reverse complement strand
CCTGGCCCGTGGCCTATTTCCTGATGAAAAACTGGCTGCAGAGTTACGCCTACCGCACGAGCTTGAGTGTATTGATCTTTATTGCCGCCATGGCGATCGCCTTGATGGTCGCCTTCTTATCTGTGAGCTTTCAAGCGATCCGTGCGGCCACTGCCAGCCCCATCGATTCCCTCCGCTATGAATAAATAGGGGACTGTCACCTATTTCCAGGGGTTGAGAAAATTAGTGCCAGTCCCCTTTTTATCCCCTTTTTACAATTTTGACTAAACCCGACCAATCTACTATAATTTATAGTTAACCATCACCGACTGTTTATAAAATCGCTAGGTTAACCACTGATACATTATTCCCATCACAAGAGCAATAAAATGAGATATAAACCACACACAAAAATATTCATTACAATCACATTAGCATTTTTTATGGCCTCTTCAGTAAGCTCTAACACCGAAGATAAAATCAGCGCCAATCTAAAGCTGATGATTCAGAATCAAGGAGAACACACTCCAATTGCCATATGGATCTTTTTCGAAGACAAGGGTCCTGAACTCGATAAAAAAATGAAGGCCGTTCAGTCTTCCCTGAATCATCGTGCCATGAAACGTCGTCTACGACACCTTAAATACACCCCTCTCGTCGATGCATACGACGTGCCCGTCGAAGAAAAATACATTCAAAGTATCCAATCCCAAACTATCCGAATCCGTCACAGGTCGCGTTGGCTCAACGCAGTCTCTGCTGAGGCCTATGGCTACGCATTGCAGAGAATTGCGGACCTCGATTTTGTCAAAAAGATCGATCGTGTTCGGTTCTTTCACTTTCGTGAACCTGACCTTACCAAAACACAATCTATGGAGAAACCGTCCCTAGTAAAAGAACCTCACGCATTCGATTATGGCCCTTCCTTCAACCAGCTCAATCAGATCAATGTGCCTACCCTCCATGACCTAGGCTATAGCGGCGAAGGTGTTTTGATCTGCATGCTGGATACCGGTTTTAAAAACTTCACTCACCAGGCCCTGGATCATCTGGATATCCAAGCCACATGGGATTTTGTAAACGATGATCCCAATGTTTTTGATGAGGAGGGCCAGATGGGTGTGGGAAATCACGGGACTCAAACACTGGGCACAATTGGGGGTTACCATCCTGGGGAATTGATCGGCCCCGCTTATGGAGCTTCTTATATTCTTGGAAAAACAGAAAACACCGATTGGGAGCGCCACATCGAGGAAGACCACTGGGTCGCAGGTGCCGAATGGGCGGACGACCTCGGAGCCGACATCATCAGCAGCTCTCTGGGTTATCGTTATGAATTCACCCATGGAGAGGAAGGCTACACATCAGACGATATGGATGGAGAAACAGCCATCACTACCCGAGGGGCCAACATTGCCGCCAGCCGCGGCATCCTGGTCGTTAATTCAGCCGGGAATGAAGGTCCGGCATCTCCCCCAGACAACACCATCATCGCCCCTTCCGACAGTCCCAATGTCATTGCCGCAGGAGCCGTCGATCCCAGAGGAATTCGTGTGGAATTCAGCTCTATGGGCCCTACAGTAGACGGAAGGATCAAGCCAGATGTGATGGCACAGGGCTTAAATGTCTACACCGTCGAGATCGGGGGTTCCAACATCTACGATTCTGTAGCCGGCACCTCTTTCTCCTGCCCTTTAACAGCCGGAGTCGCGGCACTCATCCTGGAGATCAACCCCACGTGGACGAACTATGACATTATGGATGCGATAAAGTCTACGGCTGATAATTCCTCGAGTCCCGATAATCAATATGGGTGGGGAATCGTCGATGCTTACGGAGCGGCCTTCTATGGTGTGAAAAAGATTTTCCCGCCAAAATCTTTTGCTGTACAAAGAATTCCGAACGATTATATTTTTTTCACACAATTTGTTGACCGTCTCACATGGAGTACCAACCCTGGCAATGAGATACCCGTGGCCTCTTATCGCCTCTATGAGAGCCGCTCGGATAGTCAAGGTAATGATTTTGTTTTGATTGCCGAACTGGATGGCCAAACTTTCACATACGATAGGCGCGGACTTTTGTTCGAGGAAGCTTACATCTACAAGATCACTTCTGTCAGTGAATCAGGTGAGGAGAGCGCTCCTGTCTATGCCACCTATAGCCAATGATTCAAATTCATTTTACAGAATGATAATTGCATGAAATTTAGGAGTAACGGAAGAAAGGAATCGCTCATGCGAAAAAGATTGATAAATGGGATTATATTTCTTGTTTTGATTGGATGTGCTGTTCAAACAAGCCAGTCCATTCAAGTGGGGATAGGCCTCAATTATGGACTCCGCCAAGTTCAGGATGAGATTTTAAAAGAGACATATGG
>JBATYS010000405.1:0-3142 GCA_049674205.1 Candidatus Aminicenantaceae bacterium | reverse complement strand
TCTCTATGGATTTGTCTGGAAACCGAATTACAGCAGGAAGTATCCAGGTGGGGATTGGCAGCCCTATGTGTACGGAAATTGGAGCGCTTTTGATAACCAACTGTTCTGGGTGCCGGCAGAGCCCTGGGGATGGGTCCCGTACCACCTTGGTGTCTGGCTTTGGGACAAGGATGTGGGATGGATGTGGCTACCGGGAGATGCCTTTGCGCCAGCATGGGTGACCTGGGAATTTTTTGCAGGATTCTACATGTGGAAACCCTGGTCCCTGTATGACTGGTATTACGGCTCTCTTTCCTATTCTAGCTATGGTTATTATGGAAATCCATGGGTCTATTATCCTGTTGATGACAGCGCCATCCCCCCCGGTCCAAAAAAAGAACCGTTGAAGACGATAACAAAGGATCAACTCAAGGACAAAAAGCGAGTTGGCATACCATCGAAACCGCCCGAAACAATTGCAAGAACGTACAGCAATTTTGTCAAAACGCTTGAAAAGAATGATGGAAGAATTTTGGCTACGCTTAAAGATATCCCCAATCAGATTGTGGTTGTGAAAAGCAAATATCTCAATGCAGACAGGATTCAAGAGAAGAGGATAAGAATAACAGAAGTTCCTTTTCAGCAACTTCAGGATATGGGCTACGTAGACGAAGACATAGACCCCTATCGCTCTGCCTTCACCACCTTTCACCAAAATGAGGTGATCGCTTCGTTCGGGGAAGGTTTTTTTTCTGGGCAACCCACATTGGAGGGTCATGTTTTCCGTAATCAGGATACTTTTTCATCTCCATCTATTTCCAAATCGACAACAGAGAAAGGGATCCCGAAGGAGCAGTCCTCTGTTAAGGAGACGGTCGACAAATCCAATACGATAGCTTCTGTTATTGATGCTGCAAGAATGGGATTTATCATTGCAGATTCAGTTCATCGGTTCAGAGATTGGAATCCGGATATGGCATACGCTCGCCAGAACGGAGTGACGATCCGGTATTCGAGCCGGACGAACGAAGTCCATTGCCCTGATCTCGGCATCTCATCGCGTGGGATTGTCGCAACGTCTACAAGGAAGATCTCGGCGGTAAGTTTTGATTCAGGGAGTTCTTCCACCAAACCCAGTTTTTCCACTTCCTGGACGTCGAGTGGTTCTTCTGGATCAGATTCGAGTCCGCAAAGCTCTTCGAGTAGTTCTAAAGTCTCTGGAGTTAGCAGCGGAGAAAAAAAGAAGAACTGAGCGGTCTTAGGGAGAGATGGATGAAGAGATAGATGTCACGATGATCTGTGGGGCGTCAAAGGAGATCAGATACTGTTCCGCTTCGCTCTGGAAGGATTCTAGTAATTCCTTCCGGAGTGGTTCTACAGGCCTGAACCTGTAGGCGAGCGGATTGATGTAACGGCCTCTGTGTTTGATCCTGTAATCCAGATGGGGGCCTGTGACTTCGCCCGATGCACCCACGTATCCGACGATCTGGCCACTGGCGACATTCACCCCTCCTTTAATGCCTTTCCCGAATCTCCTCAAGTGGAGGTAGAAGGTCTCATAACCGTTTTTGTGACGGATACGGACCATGCGGCCGTTGGCGCCGTCGCGTCCGGCATGGCTCACGCTCCCATCAGCTGTGGCCCGGACTGGTGTGCCCACGGGTGCAGCATAGTCCACGCCATAATGGGGCCGCCACACTTTCCTGACCGGATGAAGCCGGCTGTGCGTGAACCGGGATGTTATGCGCGCACCCGAGATTGGGGATTTGAGGAATTCTTTCCTGAGGGAATTGCCCTCCAAGTCAAAATAATCCGATTGATCCGAATCAGGATAGGTGTAACGAAAAGCTCTGTATGATTCTCCCTGATTTGTGAATTCTGCGGCAATGATGTGTCCGTAGCCCACAAATTCACTCTCGAGATATTTTTTCTCAAAAATGATCTTAAAAGAATCCCCTTGGCGTATGTCCGCATAAAAATCGATGTCCCATGCGAAGATCTCTTCGAGGAGAATTGCCAACTGTCCTCCCTCGTTTTCTTTTGAGATCGCGTTTATAGGATTATCCTCGATAACTCCCCAGATCATCTCTGTGTGAATCACATACGGGATTTTTTTGATCTCGGCGTTGAATGATCCTCCATTTTTTTCGAGGCACAGGTAATTCTCTTTGTTAAGGGAGTATTCGATACATACGACTTCATCAGCTGGAGATGTGAAGATCTTGAGTTCATTTCCCGCTCTCACTTTTGCGAGGTCATAGACGGGTTTGACATCTTCTCTGAGTTTATGGATCTCTGCGGGAGAGAGATTATACCGGTCCAGGATATCGGAGATAGTCTCACCCCGGCTTATCGTCTCTCTATTTTCTTTTGTCGGTGGAGAGGATTGTTCTTGCTGAGGCTCGAGTGGGGGAGCGGGTTCCTCTTCTTTGATTTCATTCGAAATGGCAATGCCTGGTTTGGGTTGAAAGCTCAGGATGAAAAAAGCGATCAAGGAAAGGACAAGAAAAACGAGAAGAGAGACGCGGTGTGGTTCGTTTTTGTTTTTATGGATCTTGAGCTTGACGCGCATCTTTTTTAATAATTTCTACTCCTAATTAAGCAAAATAATTGATTTTTCCAATTTAGTCAAGTCAAGATAAGGGCCCAAAAAGGGGACTGTCACCTCTTTCCAGGGGTGTTGCGAAAAGGGGACTGTCCCCTTTTTGGCTCTTGGCTCTTCTTAATGTAGGATCCGTTCTCCGAACGGTCCCAGTATCTCATTAAAAGAGCGAGAGATTTTCTGCAACTTACTCCACTACAGGTCACATGAGCCGTCTTTTGTAAACTTTGAGCTTCAAGAAAGGGGTTCACATTTTGCAAGAAGGCAAAGTATATTAATATGGATGAAGAATGAAGAAGACCTCATCGAATCAGCACTTCAAGGCGATGAAGACGCATTTGAGCTTCTTCTCCATCCATACAGGAATAACATGTTGAATTTGAGCTACCGGATGGTCGGAAATTTGGAAGACGCCAAGGAGGTATGCCAAGAAGCGATTCTTAAAATTTTTAAATACATGAATGGATTCAAGAGAGGCAATAGTTTCAAGAACTGGACGTACAAAATTGTGGTGAACGCTTCCAACGATTTTTTAAGAAAAAAGAGGAGACATGAGGACAT
>JBATYS010000404.1:0-14894 GCA_049674205.1 Candidatus Aminicenantaceae bacterium | reverse complement strand
GGAGTATGTGCCTGGCGAGGATTTGAAGAGCTTTATCAAGCGGTCAAAACAGTTGACGCCAAGCACGATCATTTCCATTGGGAAACAGGTCTGCGAAGGACTGAGCGAAGCCCATAGGCTGGGAGTTATTCATCGCGACCTCAAACCCCAGAACATCATGATCGATAAAGAAGGCAATGCGCGTATCATGGATTTTGGAATTGCCCGCTCTCTCAAGGGAAAAGACGTAACCGCAGTAGGAGTGATAATTGGGACCCCCGAATATATGTCGCCCGAACAGGTGGAAGGGAAAGAGATCGATGAGCGATCCGATATTTACTCCTTGGGCGTTGTCCTGTATGAAATGGCGGCAGGGCATGTGCCCTTTGAAGGGGAGACAGCACTCAGTGTCGCCATGAAACACAAGGATGAGCTCCCCAAAAATCCTAGAGAGTTCAACCCACAGATTCCTGGAGATCTCTGCTTGATCGCGCTTAAGTGCCTCGAGAAAGACAAAGACAGACGGTATCAAAGCGCCGATGAGTTGTTGAATGCACTTAAGAAATTCGAAGAATCGCAAACGGATAGAACCCGGATATCTGAATGGAAAACGTCCATTGCAGTGCTTCCCTTTAAAAACATGAGTGCCGACCCAGAACAGGAATATTTTTGTGAGGGATTGGCCGAAGAACTCATCAATGCATTTACTCAAATGAGAGACTTGCGTGTGGTTGCACGGACGTCCGCCTTTTCTTTTAAAGGAAAAGACGTCGACATCCGGGATGTCGGACGAAAGCTCAACGTGGAGACCGTGCTTGAAGGAAGCGTCCGGAAAGCCGGCAATCGGCTGCGTGTAACAGCACAGCTTATCAATGTGGCCGATGGCTTCCATCTCTGGTCTGAACGCTTCGATAGAGAGTTGGAGGATATATTTGCCATCCAGGACGATATCGCTCAGAGCATTGTCAAAGAGCTCAAGATTGAGATCTTGGGCGCGGAGGAAGAGCCTCTCGTTAAGGTCCATACGGAAAATACTGAAGCCTATGAAGCATATCTCAAAGGCCGTTTTCATCTGTTCAAATTCACACACGAACATTTCGACACTGCGCTTGAATACTTCCACCTCGCCCTTGAAAAATATCCCAAATATGCCCTGGCATATGCAGGGATCGCGTTCTATTGGCTTGCTATGGCAAACCTGGGATTTGCTGCACTCCGTGAGTCATTTCTGAAATCAAAAGAAGCTGCTCTTAGGGCCATTGAGCTGGATGATTCACTCGCGGAGGCTCACGAGGTGTTAGCCGGAGTCAGTTATTATTACGAATGGGACTGGAAAAGAACGGAGGAAGAGTATAAGCGGGCGATCGAACTTAATCCAAACTTAGTGAATGCACGCTTGATGTATGCAGAATTTCTGAGCTCGATGAGACGTCCAGAAGAAGCCTCGGCCGAGATAAAACAAGCTCTGGAAATAGACCCCCTCAATCACTTTCCACAACAGATGTATGGGGGGTATCTCTTACAGGCACACCGCTATGATGACGCCATCGCTCAGTTCAAAAAGACACTCAAGATGGAGCCGAGTTTTTTTGTGGCACATGAACGCCTCTGGGTTGCGTTTCACCAAAATGGGATGGATGAGGAAGCTCTGACGGAGGCGAAGACGTACTTCATTAAACAGGATATGGGAGAAGTTGCAGATGCTATCGATAAAGGTTATGCGGATGGAGGTTATCCCGGAGCGATGAGACAAGCGGCAGAGGCGTTGGAGGAATGCTCGAAGCAGGTCCATGTTTTAGCCACACGGATCGCATTGGTGTATGCGCATGCCAAGGAGATAGACCGGGCTCTGGAATGGTTGGAAAAAGCCTACAGGGAACGCGAAACACTTATGGTTTATCTGGGTGTAGATATACAGTGGGATCCTTTACGCGATGACCCGCGCTTCCAGGAATTACTGGATCGAATGAATTTCCCAAAGATTATTGGGGACGGGCCACGCTAACTTATACATATTAATCAGGTTAGCTAAAAATATCAGGTCGAAAACTGTCTTAAACCGCCATTTTTAGGGCCAAAAATGGCCATCTAAGAGAGCTCCCATCATTATCATTGTTTATACTCAACATTATACTTACAACTTAAAAATGGTGACGCAATCTTAGTGGGTTGCTAGAAAATACTTTTGTTTTGTATACAATAAAAGAATCCGGATATTTAATACCATCAAGCCCATGAAATCATGTTAGGGATTTCATTCGAATAAAGGAGTCAAGAGGATGAAAGTCACTGGAGAAAAAATACCGAAACAGGAAGCATTGTGTCAAATCCAGGCAGCTCTGAGAAGAGCTGCGTTGCTCTATCACTGTTTTTCCAAAACACTTGTCGAAGAATATGGCGAAGAGAGGGGAGAAGAGCTCATACGGAAAGCGATAGATGAATATGGAGCTTCTATAGGAGGAGAAGCGAGAAAAAAGGCTCAGAAGAAAGGTCTCTCTCTAACACCAGAGAATTTTGCAAGTGATCTGCCCGACATTGCCTGGGAGGTGGAGAGCGTTGTTATAGATGGAGAGGAGAGAGTCAGAGTCCATCATTGTCCTTTAGCGGCAGAATGGCACGACTGGAGCGATCCCAAAATGGCCCGGCTTTACTGTTATGTCGATCAAGCCAAGATAAAGGCATATAATCCGGATTACGAATACGTACACATCAAGAATATTCTCGACGGGGATCCCTATTGTGAACTTGCAATAAGAAAGACTGGCGAGGAGGAAATAGCGGAAAATAGAACCGTCCCCGATGAAAAAAGTGGAGATGTTCCGGATTCAGAAACTGATGATACAGTCCGTTGGTTATATGGCCGATACACTAGAGACGACCTCATGACTATGGATTCGGTGTGCCTTCGCGCTCTTTTCCGGGAGCGCATCCATCACACCATCGAGGTCGATCTCTATCCCATTATCCTGGGAAAAAAGCGAATGAGACCCAATTTAGGTCGAGAGCCTGAATTGATCCTCGATGTGTGGAGAAAAAGAGGCTTCCCGGAAAACGAGCCTGATTTGGAGTGGGGAAAGACATACATAGAGATGGCAAAAAAACTCCGCGGAGGCCACAACGTTACAGTTTCTGAACCAGATCCCCCAGTATTTTCTGAAAAGGATATGGAGGTCGTTAAAAAGCTAATTTGGGAGAGAAGATCTGTCCGCGACTGGATCCCTGGAAAGGAAATCCCGGATGAAACGATCGAGCAGATCCTCGAGGCAGGAAGAGCAGCCCCCACGGGATGTAATCTGGAGATTGTCCGGTTTGTCGTCATCAGGGATCCCAAAGACGCAAAAATGGTGTGGAGCGACATCCCCACACCCACGGACAGCTGCATACTGATCGTAGTCTGCTACGATAAGCGAGTTTATGAGACCTTGGGACACGACCGCCTCATTCCCCATAACCAACTTTACGATTGCGCAGCTGCCGCTGATCACATGTGTCTCGTGGCTCATGCCCTGGGCTTAGGGGCTGTCTGGCTCACCCGCACTGAAAAAACCGCTCAGATCTTCAAAGAGAAATTTTACCTGCCCGATTATATGGAACCGGCTCTTCATATTGCGGTGGGCTGGCCGGCCATTCACACCATAAAAAGCCAGCGAATGCCCCTTGAGGAGATGATTGTCAAAAGAAAGGTTTAGCCGCAGCGAAGGTTGTTCTATTAAGTATTATCAGTCGTAGTACTCCAACCCCAGATGTGTGATGAGTTCTTCTCCCTTGAGATGACGCAGAGTGTTTTTCAGCTTCATAAGCTGGATAAACAGGTCGTGTTCAGGGTAGAGTTCCGGTGCACACATCGGACTCTTGAAGTAGAAGGACAGCCATTCCTGGATGCTCTTCATCCCGCTGCGCTGGGCTAGATCCAAGAAAAGTGCTAAGTCTAGAACTAAGGGAGCTGCCAGTATACTATCTCGGCAGAGAAAATCGATCTTGATCTGCATGGGATAGCCTAACCAGCCGAAAATATCGATATTATCCCAACCCTCTTTGTTATCACCCCGTGGGGGATAGTAATTGATCCGCACCTTGTGGTAGAGGTCTTTGTAAAGCTCCGGGTAGACATCAGGCTGGAGGATGTAATCGAGAACTCCCAACTTGCTTTCTTCTTTTGTTTTAAAAGATTCGGGATCGTCAAGGACTTCACCATCCCGGTTACCCAGGATATTTGTTGAAAACCACCCGTTCAAGCCGATGAGCCGCGCCTTGAATCCCGGAGCGAGAATGGTTTTCATCAAAGTCTGCCCGGTCTTGAAGTCCTTACCGGCAATGGGCACATTCTTCGCGCTTGCCAGCTCAAACATCGCAGGAATGTCTACCGTTAGATTGGGCGCTCCATTGGCAAAGGGAACACCAGATGCAATTGAGGCATATGCATAGACCATGCTCGGTGCAATGGCTGGATGGTTTTCCTTCATGGCCTTTTCAAAGGACTCGAGCGTCTCATGAACAGGGTCTCGTTTCATGAAGACTTCTGTGCTGGCGCACCAGACCATCACCATTCGGCTGAGACCGTTTTTTTCTTTGAAGTCCTGAATATCCTCCATGAGCATCTGCGCCAGGTCATATTTAGTGGAGGCTTTTTTAACGTGTTCACCCTTGAGTCTTTTAACATAATTCTGGTCGAAGACCGCCTTCCAGGGATTAATACGTTCGATATCGTCTCGGACTTGGTCCAGTAATTCTTTGCGAAGAACACCCGCATTGAGTGCTGCTTTGTAAACGTTATCAGTAAAGATGTCCCACCCGCCGAACACCAGATCATCAAGCTCTGCCAACTGAATAAAATCTTTGATTTTAGGGGTTCTTTTTTCCGTCCGTTTACCAAGTCTGATCGTTCCCATCTGTGTTAGAGATCCGTACGGTTTGGATAGACCACGTTTGATGGCCGATATGCCCGCAATAAATGTTGTGGCCACTGCTCCGAGTCCGGGCATCATAACTCCTAACTTGCCCGCTGGTTTTTCAATAGGGATGTTTTCGCTCACGTTCATTCCTCCATGCCGATTTCTTATGAACACACAATCACATCATGAATGTGACATAAGATTCTATCCGAATTTGAAATTTTTTTCCATCGGAATTCACATCACACGCTTTATACTCTTGAAAGAGAATGTTTTGCTTGATATATTGTATTTAAAATTGTCAAAATTCCATCAGAGTAATAATCGCTCAGATGAATTTGTTACTAAGAGGAACACCATGAAAAAAACAATTTTGTGTCTTGGACTTTTAATATGTGTCTTCTCTTATGGCTTGGGTATCCAAGAACAGCTGGATGTATTCATTGATGGCACTAAATGGAAAATCATGTCGATGGAGGCGAAACTAGGATATCTGATGGGATTCCAAGAGGGATTGAAGATCTCTCGAACGGCTGTTCTCATCGAGAAAAATAGTGCAGATCTTACAGATCCGACAGCCGAATCTCTAAACCGGATCGAAAGCTGGATACAAACATATGAAGCAGGGGAGACACGGCTCGGGTTTATCATACTGACGATTGATTCCGTTTACAGTGTCGATGCCAATGCGCAACTAATCACCGCTGCATTGGTGCCCCTTGTAGCAAAACGAATCAGGGGTGAGATCAGCGGAGATGATTTCAACGAGAGGCTTGAAAAGTTAAAGGATGTTCTGAAATAGCGATAAATTAGTATAAAATTGAACGGGATTATTGACATAGTTTTTATATTATAGTAAATTGATGGGAAATATAAGATGTAGGAGAAAAAAATGAAATTTACAGATTTCCTTAAGAGTCCCGAAAATGAGGGCAAAGAGAAACACATTCCCGTTATCGAAGTTGAAGATCCCGACAGCGTAAGAGTTATCGTAGGGAAAGAGGTCCCTCATCCGAACACGGTTGAGCACCATATTGGGTGGGTCGAACTCTATGGTGTTAAAGAGAATGACCAAGTTATATGCCTTGGAAAGACGACATTTGAGCCTGTCTATGCAGATCCTAACGTTGTGTACAAGGTGAAAGTTGATGAGTTCAAGGCTCTCTGTGCTCTGGAGTATTGCAATATCCATGGTGTATGGCAGAATTGTCTGGAACTCTGATTTTGATTTGAAGGTCTGATCATAAAAATTCATATACATCTTTAGATTTATATTCCCTGCTCTGAATTTTTCCTGATTAACAGGGATTTCTCTCCATACTCTGCGCGTCCCGTGAATCTTTTTTTTGACGAACTTGCGGGAAACTCATATTCTTGGAACAAAATTGCATTTTTCTTTAAAAAAACTTGACTTTCTTTACCACATATCGTACCTTTAATAAAAAAGTGCCTATATATTGTGCAAAAAACAAAGGGATGCAGGACTTTAAACCGGAAGTTTTTAAGAGAAAATTTCTGTATTAAAGGATTGTGATTTTAAGAATTTATGAGGAGGGCCGGAGAGAGGAATCCCCGTTCTTCCTGCTCCCTTTCAAGATTAGCTATGCCTTGGATGGGCCCTCCTCTTCATTTCTAGTTTAATCTTCCGAAATCATAGTGACATATCACTTTTTAGTGGTCAATAGCCTTTAAGGGTGGCTGAGGGGATGATTTTCAATTTATAATTTTCATCTCTAGCGGCTACTCCTTAAAATAAAATTCTACAACGAGATCCCAAATTCCCGACAAAAACTCGACCTCAATTTTTAAATTTTGGACAAATTTTTCTATTTGTTTTTGTGTTTGGATTTTATCGGAGAGATAGTGTATTATGGTGGAAATTTAGAGTGGGAGATAGAGATGGATGTAAAAAAGTTTGTTGAAGAAAAGACGGAAGAAATCAAATCCACAGTCGGATCAGAGAAGACCATTTCTGCCTTATCGGGTGGAGTGGATAGTTCGGCATGTACGGTGTTGGCACATCGGGCCATCGGCGATAATCTCAAAGTGATATTCATCGATGATGGGTTGATGAGGGAGAATGAGCCTCAGGAAGTCGCTCAGATCTTTGCTGGTCTTGGGATCAAGGTCGATATCGTCAATGCCCAGGATGAGTTTTTTAGCGCACTCAAAGGATTGTCCGATCCTGAGGAGGTTCGAAAAGCCTTCCGTAACACGTTTTACTCAGTTTTTGGAAGAGAAGTCCGAAATAGCGGCGCCAGATTTTTGATCCAGGGAACGATCGCAGCGGATATTATTGAAACAAAGGGTGGAGTGAAGACGCAGCACAACATCCTTGAACAGATCGGGATCGATCCCGATGAAGGGTATGGTTTTAAGGTCGTAGAACCTGTAAAAGAGCTGTTTAAGCCAGCAGTGAGAGAGTTGGCCAAGGAACTGGGACTTCCCGAAGCGATCCATCAACGGATGCCCTTTCCAGGGCCCGGCTTGGCAACCCGGATCGTGGGTGAAGTAACGCCCGAGAGAGTGGCCAAGGTGAGGAAAGCGACAACGATTGTGGAGGAGGAGATCACACCGCTCAAGCCCTTCCAGACTTTTGCTGCATTGCTCAGCGATAAAGGGACCGGCGTGGAGGATGGACAGCGGAGGTTTGGAGACATCATCATCGTGCGGTCTGTGGAAAGCCAGGATGCTATGACAGCCGAACCGACTGAAGTCCCGTGGAATGTTTTAAAAAGATTGGCAAAGCGAATAACAACCGAGGTTCCGGGAGTCAGCAGGGTTGCGTACGAGCTCACTTCTAAACCCCCCGCCACCATCGAATACGTATAAAAATAAGGGACTGTCACCTATTTCCAGGGGTGAAGAAAAAGGGGGACTGTCACCTATTTTTGTAGGGTTCATTCCCCGAACGGACCATTTGGGAAACGGCCCCTACATAAAAACTTGGGGATCGTCTTCTTTCAGTCCTTTATAATTTTATAAAGCCCCACTGTTACCAACGGTAGGATAAAAACGATCAAAAATCCCCAGCTTGCTGCGCCATAGCCCTTGGCGATCAAGTTGATGAGACCAAACGTTGATATTCCTAGAGCGATCAGGAGGAGAACTAAAGCTACGATCGGCCTGTGCCACTGGGCGAATTTTTTTCCTTTAGACTTTAAGGTCACCTGGATGCGCTGGTTGACTGCATGGATAAATCCTGTTCCTGTTTCGATAAGAGTACCAAAGAGGATAACCTGAAATACGATTAAGAGCGCCGCGACCCCGGCCTTCTGCAGAAGAAATATCGCGGGTATTTCTTCAGAAAGAACACCCGGATAGAGACCGACAACAGGGATGTAAAAAAGAACGGCCGGAATTATTCCGATCACACCACCGATCAGGCCAGCCGATATGGCTTCTTTTCGTTTTTCGATATGATTCAGACAAAAAAGTACAGCCGCGATGTTGCCCAAGTTGTAGAGTGCATATTTAAATCCTCCCAGAGCCCATCCGGATTGGATCGCGCCTTCTGAAAAATTTTTCTGGATTTCCGGTCCGAATTTTATGAGTCCGACGACAAGAAAAGCGGCATACACAGCGTAAAGAATCATCGACCAAACAGAGAGGAAATTTTCTATCAGACCGCTTCCCTTGAATGTCAGAAATCCTACCGCTGTAAGCATAAAAATTACTCCAACCAAGTAAGGAATACCAAAATTGTCCCGGAGAAGGATCCCTGAGGCTGAACCTACTACAGCCAGAACGATGAGCATGTAGAGAAAATAGATGATCTCGAACACAAACCAGAATGGTCCGAGCAGATTCATGAAGAATGTCCTGTAATCATAGGCCTGGAATTTCCTGGAAAATTCAAATGTCACGGCTAAAAGGAGCGACCACATCACAGTGGACACAAGAAGCATTCCCAAAAGCCCTCCAAGGGGGCCATAGCTGAGGAAGAACTCGACAAGTTCTCTCCCTGTCCCATACCCTCCACCGATAAGGACGGATTGAAAGACAAAACCCGGGAGCAAGTATTTCTTAAAGAATGATGTTTCGAGAAAACTCATATTTACCGCCTCAAGTCTCCTCTTCCTACTCTGATTTTCCATCAATCATATCAGAAAGAAAAGGGGACAGTCACCCTTTTTTTATCGGATCGTTCGGGGAACGGTCCCCACATAAGGATAAAAAGAGAACCGTCCCCAACTTTATCAGTCCATGTTTAAAATTCGCCAAAATTAGAAATTTCAATTATAATATTTTTATTCTATTAGATGCCCATGAAGAAGCTCTATACCAGATTTGGTCCCATAACTCCTAGAGAGAGAAAAATCCGGTCTGTCACACTTTGGGGTGCTCTCCTCAATGTTGCTCTCGTGATACTCAAGATCGTCTCAGGGCTCCTCATAAGATCGTCGGCACTCATCGCAGATGGCGTCCATTCACTGACTGACCTTGCTACGGACTTTCTCATTCTGCTCGGAGCTCGTTTATCCAGCAGACCTGCTGATGAAACACATCCCTATGGACACAGAAAATTCGACACTATTGCCGCCCAATCGATCGCTTTTATTCTGATCGTTGTGGGTTTCGGGTTTGTTTTCTCTGCAGGCACGGCCATCTTTCGCAAAGAAGTGAATTATCCCGGTTTCCTCGTGCTCGTAGTGGCCGCAATTTCGGTCGTCTCCAAGGAAATTCTCTTTCACGCCACACGCAAAATTTCTCGAATGACCCATAGCGCTGCCTTGTATGCCAACGCTTGGCATCACCGCTCCGATTCTTTCTCTTCCATGGCCGTTCTAATCGGAGGAGCCGCCGGCCTTATTGGCTGGGGGTACGCCGACCATATGGCTACGCTTATTGTGGGAATCATGATCATGGGCGTGGCTGGCAAGATATTCTATGATAATCTCATCGAACTCACCGAACATTCCGCCGACAAAAAATCCTGCCAGTCCATTGAGAGAATACTTTCACAAGCCGAAGATATTTCCGGATGGCATGCCCTGCGCACAAGAACTCTGAGTGGGGAATTATTCTTGGATTGCCATGTGATCGTCGATTCCGATCTTACTGTTCTTGAAAGCCACAAAATCACAGAAAGGATCGAAGAACAGATCCAGTCCGAATTATCCAAACCGGTAAACATCCTCATCCACATCGAACCCGAAAAAGCCAAAGATAAACAATGAATCGAAACCAGCAAATTGAACAATTTTTCAGTCCTCTTGATCCCATACACCATCCATAATCATTCCAAATCCCTTGACTTGCCAGGGGTGGTTTTGGTATCCTTGCAATTCCCCAAACAGGTGGCGCTATCGTCTAGGGGACTAGGACAGGTGGTTCTCAGCCATCAGACCGGGGTTCGAATCCCCGTAGCGCTGCCAAACCTCTTTAATTTCTATTTCTCTTTAAGACGGATTTTTCTCCTAAAAAACTAATAGTTGATATCATTTAATGAAAAAGAAAACTTCTTTTTACCACGCAGTTTCGCTCGTGTTTTTGTATTGTATTGACTTCGCGAATGCAAGTCATTATTGTATTACTCACAACCGGAGGGATTTTATAGTTTGTCGTTGATATACAAATACACAGAGACTCAGGTCCCGATAGTCGGCATGCTTCCCTGTTACCTGAAAGTTCAAATCAGAAAATAAGCAAAAAAGATATGAAGACAAGGTCATCACAGATAAATCCTGCATTCATCTGCTTCGCTTCTCTCCTTCTTTTCATGGTCGTGGTGCCTCTCTTGTCGAGCCAGACGATCCAACCCCTGACCAAGATCAAATCCAATAAGGTCGCAACATTCTTCTTCTACTGGTACGATGTTTACTCCGGTTTCCATTTCAGATATCCAGACAAGTCCGATGCGCTTACCGATCATCCCCCGAAGGACTATCTTTTTAATTATAGCTTCACGGACTTGGATTGGCACCGCCGAGAACTGCTGGATATGATCGCTGCCAAGATCGATTTCGTGCTCCCTGTGTATTGGGGAAATGAGCGAGAGCTTTTTTGGAGTCAGACTGGGCTGAAAAACCTAGTGAAAGCTGTCCAAAGTTTAATAAAAGAAAAATACCACCCCCCAAAAGTAGGCATGTTCTACGACACAACAGCCCTCCAATATCAGAACGCTGGAGTGCCACCCGATCTCACGACTTTAGCAGGCAAAAAGCTTTTCTACGGCATGATCTCTGATTTCTTCAAATGCGTGCCCAAGAATCTCTGGGCCAAAATTAATGGTCGTCCTATTATATACCTCTATTATTCCTCTTATGCAGCAAACCATGACCAGAAAAGTTTTAACTATGTCTACAGCCACTTTAGAAAAGAATTTGGTGTTAAGCCGTTCATTGTCAAAGAATCTTCCTGGATCAATGCAACGACAGACGGTGTATATACTTG
Organism: Candidatus Aminicenantaceae bacterium; assembly: GCA_049674205.1. GTDB lineage: Bacteria > Acidobacteriota > Aminicenantia > Aminicenantales > Aminicenantaceae > WTAW01. The sequence goes on along the minus strand of JBATYS010000404.1, from coordinate 3,627 downwards.
GGGTGCCGCTTTAAACGGACCTGTCGTTTTTGGCCAGATTGGAAACCTGGGGCCGGGTTACGATGACAAAACGGTACAGAATCGAAAAAGAAGCTTCAGAAAGCGTGAATGCGGCAATTTTTATGATTTCAGTTGGGATCGGATCCAGAACTCTGGGGCTAAGCTTGTCACAATAGAGACCTGGAATGAATGGCACGAGGCCACAGATATCGCTCCTTCTCAAGAGTATGGACTGGAGTATATGAATATGACTGCAGATAACGTGATCCGGTGGAAAAACACGGATTACACGAAGGAGACGCATGTCTGGCTTGACTTCGGAACGTACACATTGTCGCGGGGACTATCCCCAGCTGGCAATGCACCTGATGGGGCTTGGCGGACGCGTGTGCTTGATGGCCGCGAAGCGGCCTTTCCTACGATCGATGCTCAAGAACCGTCCTACTATATTTACCTAGATGTCTGCAATGACTTCATTTATTCCCGAAAAAAAGAAGTCTGGATTACGGTTGAATATTTCGATAAAGGACATGATGTTTGGTGCATTGACTACGATGGTGTGGAATATTCTTACTCGAGCACACCCGATGTTTACCTCCAGGATTCCAAGCAGTGGAAACAGCACACATTCCATTTAACGGATGCCTATTTTGGGGGGCGTCAGAACTTCGGTGCGGATCTGCGGCTGTCCAACAGGTATGACGGCAAGACAAATTATTTTGGCCGCGTTTGGGTGTCCAAAGTACCTCCCTCGAATATCCCACCCGAATTGAAACGATTGAAATACAAAACCTTGAAGTCCGGTGCTGTTCGTGAGCTGACTGTTTCCGCGTCCGACTCCGAAGGCCATTCCATATCTTTATCCCTGGAAAAAGAGGTCCCCTTTGTTTCTTTGCTAGACTATGGAAACGGATCGGGCCTCCTCCGGATTGCGCCGGAAAAAGAACATGTTCGTTCGTGTCCCTATTGGGTGCTGGTTGTTGCCACAGATTCTGGACAGCCATCTCTATCGGACGCTGTGCCTCTTCGCCTGAAAGTGAAGAATTAATCCTCTTAATTTTCAATTTCTCTCATCGCTGTATCGATACCCTAAAAAAAGGCGGGATTCTAAAAATCAAAGGCAAAATTTAAATCAATGGATGAAAAGCAGTGAATCAAGTTCTGGAGTTTTGGACTGGAAATAAAATTGACATTCACCCATCTCTTTGGTACATCTAAACGTGAATCTCAGCTTTTGAGTGCCAAATTCGGCAGGGAGAATCTGGATTGGAATTTTATGAAGGGGGAAGATCATGTTATACCGACTATCCTGTAAAGTAATTGTGTGTGTCTTTTTTGTTTCTCTATTGTCTTTGCCCGTTTTTTCTCAGTGGGAAGATGTCACCAGCTTCAAGGATGTTCAGATCCCATTCGATCTCAAATACGAGGACAAGATTATTAAAAAAGGGACTTATAAGGTTGAGATCCTGAAGGACACCAAACAGACTGTCTATTATCTCAGGATAAGACAGGGGAGCAAAAGGCTTTGTCTTGTTCCTGGTGAGTATTTGCAGTATATGGTTGATGCGCAGGTTCCGGCAAAACCAAAACTCCGAATGAGGAAAAACACAGAAGAAAAATTGCTTTATCTCATATTTGAATCAGGCACGATTACATTTCAATACCCAAATATAAAGATCAGATTTAAAATGGAATATGTAGATTGATTCTCTTATAAATGGACTTGAGATGCCCTTATTCATACCTCAATGAATCAATAGGATTGGCGGTCGCGGCTCTCGCGGCCTGATAAATAACAGTAATGATGGAAATCATCAGCGCGAGCGCTGCCGCCAGCAAGAAAGTGCCGAATTCCAGGCTTGTCCTGTAGGCAAAATTCTGCAGCCATGTGTTCATAATATAGTAACCCAATGGCCAGGCGATCACGACTGCCAACAACACCCATTTTGTAAATTCCCTGACCAACAGCATTATCACACCTGGAATTGTAGCGCCAAGCACCTTCCTGATCCCGATCTCCTTGGTGCGCTGTTCAGCACTGAAAGCGCTCAAGCCAAACAGACCCAAACAACCGATGATGATCGCAAGTGTCGTAAAATAGCCGAAAAGCTTGCCCAAACGTTCTTCTGCCCTGTACAGCTCATCATACTGCTCATCCAGAAAGACATACTCAATAGGATACTGGGAGTCAAACTCATTCCATTTTGATTTGATAAACGCCACTGTTTCCTGAATTCGTTCCGGTGTCGTCCGCATGGATATCCGGTAGTAAAAACCGCCATGGGGATTGCTGTTGTACAGGATGAGAGGCGCTATCTCCTTATGCAGGGATTCAAAATGGTAATCTTTAACGACTCCGATCACCTTGAATTTTTTTCGCTTTTCGAGCGACATAAAAACCTCGATCTGTTGGTCCAATGGATTGTCGTGCCATCCCAAATTTCGGGCCGCTGCTTCATTGATTATGACGGCCTCTTCACGGTCTGTAGGAAAGTCTTTGGAAAAGTTCCTGCCGGTAACAATCTTAATATTGTATGTATCGATAAAATCCTCATCCACAATTTGTGTATGCAGCATGGTCAGCTCATTTTCCGGTTTCCCGATCGCATGATGAGCGCTGAAGCTATTTCTACCTAACGGGAGGCTTGATGATGCCGTAACGCTCAAGATATTGGGATGTCTCAAGAACTCATTCTTTATGGCCTCGTATTTTTTCTGGGTCTCCTCATTTCGGATCCTGAGTGCGATCACGTGGTCTTTGTCATAACCCAATTTTCTGTTGCGCACAAAATTGAGTTGTTTATCCACCATGAGAGTACCGATGATGAGCACGATAGATACAGTGAATTGGAGCGAAACAAGCGTCACTCTCAGAACAGAGCTTTTTGCCCCCCTTTTGAGTCTGCCCTGCAATACTTCTACCGGACGAAAGGCCGAAAGGAAGAATGCGGGGTAACTTCCTCCGATAAGGCCTACCAAAACAAACAGACCTATAAATCCTCCTACAAATTGAAGATTGGTAAAATACTCCATCGTCAGCACTTTTCCGGATATGCTGTTGAAGACCGGCATGGAGATAGCCACAAACAGCAGCGCAATGATGAAGGCGATGATTGTCAGGATCATGGATTCGCCGATGAATTGCTTTATGAGTTGGCGTCTTTGGGCACCCACGACCTTTCTTAATCCTACCTCTTTGGCTCTGTTCGCTGAGCGGGCTGTGGAGAGATTCATAAAATTTAAACAGGCGAGAAGAAGGATAAACAGCCCAATCCCTGAAAAAAGATAAACATAAGCGATGTCGCCGGTGCGTTCCAGTTCGCCTTCCCTGTCTGAGTGAAGATAGATGCGAGCGAGGGGATCGAGTTCATAACTGGCTTTCCCTTGAAAAGCCTCCAGGAGAGGACCGAGGTGTCTCTCCACAAAACCCTCAAACTTTCCTTCGAGTTGCTTGTAATCAGTCCCTTCTCTGAGAAGTACAAATGTGAGGTAGTCGATATTGCTCATCAGATCTTCTGCAGCATTCCCGGTCGGCTTAAGGTCGAGTGTACTGAAAGATGCAAAAAAGTCGGGCCGGAAATGCGAGTTTATGGGAACATTTTCCATGACTCCGGTAACCATGTATAA
>JBATYS010000403.1:0-1546 GCA_049674205.1 Candidatus Aminicenantaceae bacterium | reverse complement strand
TGGGTATGATCCTTTGTAGGGACCGTTTCCCAAACGGTCCGTTCGGGGAACGGACCCTACATTCAAACAGTCATTCATCACGGTTTTTAAGATGCTTCCATGCTTATTTGATTTTGAGGAGGGCGAGAAAGGCATCTTGAGGGATCTCTATCTGGCCCACTTTTTTCATCCGCTTTTTCCCGGATTTTTGCTTTTCCAAGAGTTTCATCTTCCGTGTGTAATCGCCCCCATAGAGCTTGGCCAAAACGTCCTTGCGGTAAGATTGGATTGTTTCTCGAGCGATGATCCTCTTGCCAAGTGCAGCCTGAAGAGAGACTTCATACTGTTGGCGGGGGATGAGTGTCTTCATTTTACTGACAAGGGCACGCCCCATGCTGTAAGCTTTGTCCTGGTGTACGACAAGAGACAGAGCGTCCACGGCCTCTCTGTTGATAAGGATATCCAGCCTGACTAATGGCGCTTCCCTGTAGCCGATGAACTCGTAATCCATCGAGGCATAACCCTGAGAGATGGACTTGAGCTGGTTATAGAAGTCGAAGACCACTTCATTCAAGGGGAGGAGATAGGTCAATAAAATCCGTTGAGAGCTGATGTATTCCATCTTTTTCTGCTCCCCCCGGCTATCTGTGAGCAATTTGAGGACAGCCCCAAGATACCTGTCCGGAGTGAGAATGAGAGCTTCCATGACCGGCTCTTCGATCTTGAGGATATCAGTCTGCACGGGGAGCTCGGAAGGATTGCGCACCTCGACGACAGAAGAGTCTTTTTTTGTCACGCGGAAACTCACACTCGGAGCAGTGGTGACAAGATTCAGGTCGAACTCTCTCTCCAGCCGTTCCTGGATGATCTCACGATGAAGAAGCCCCAAAAAGCCACAGCGGAATCCCATGCCAAGGGCGGGCGAGTTTTCAGGATGGTACTGGAATGAAAAATCGTTAAGCCGGAGTTTCAGGAGAGATTTGCGGAGGTCTTCCACGCTGCTTTCGCCGGCGGGGAACATTCCGCAGAAAACCATGGGTTTTGCCTCTTTAAATCCGGGGAGAGCTTTGATCGCGGGCCTGTTTTTCTCCGTGATCGTGTCTCCGATGCGGGCATGTCTCAATTCCCTGATCCCAGCTATGACGTATCCCACTTCGCCGGCTACCAGCCGGTCTTTCTTGGAGAATTTTGGTGTTAAATAGCCGACTTCCTCCACCTCATACGCGGCATTCTGTGCCATGAGTTTGATCGGAGCACCTGTTTGGAGAGTCCCTTCGAACACCCGAACAAGAAGGACAACGCCGCGATAAGAGTTATACCAGGAATCAAAGAGAAGGGCTTTGAGCGGAGCGTCCGGGTCACCTTGGGGAGAGGGGATCCGGCGGATAACGGCCTCGATGATGTTTTCAACACCCTGTCCCGTTTTAGCGCTTGCAAGGATCGCCTCATCCTTCTTTAATCCTATGATGTGCTCGAGCTGTTCAAGGGTTAGGTCCGGATTAGCTTGAGGGAGGTCGATCTTGTTGATAACGGGGATCAAGACGAGGTCGTTCTGGAGCGCGAGGTA
>JBATYS010000402.1:0-1691 GCA_049674205.1 Candidatus Aminicenantaceae bacterium | reverse complement strand
GCAGGGACTCATTACCAGGAAAAATGGTCAGTTTCTAAAGAGCACTGAAAAACTGCCGCTGACTTACACCGTTCCTGTCCCCAGGCATGACCTCTTCGAGTTTAAAAAATACCGTATCCCGATCGCCCGGAGATTTCCATTTACAGTTGTTGTGACATCACTCGGCTGTCCTCACAACTGCGGATTCTGCACGGCTGGTGCCTATGGATACAGGACAAGGGATGTGGACGGAGTTATCGAAGAGCTTCGCGTGTTAATCCGTCTGGGTGTGAAGGAGATCCTGTTCCAGGACCCCACGTTCACGATCAACACGAATCGCGTGGTCGAGATCTGCAGCAAGATGGTCGAAAACGAATTTGATTTGACATGGAGCTGCAACGCCGACATCAAATCCTTCAACGAGGATAAGATCAAACACATGAAGGCGGCGGGATGCCATACAGTGTCTTTGGGCATCGAGAGCGGGAGTGAAAAGATCCTCCAAAAATATTCCAAGACAATCACAACAGACGAGATCAAGAACACGATCCAAATGCTGAACGCCTACAAGATCCATGTGCTGGGCTATTTCATCATCGGTCTGCCGGGAGAGGACGAGGAATCCATCCGGCAGACTATCGATCTGGCTAAACAGCTGGATATCGATTTTGCCTCCTTTGCAATCGCCACGCCCGATGTGGGGACACCGCTGCGGAGAGAGGCCTTGCTAAAAGGCTGGATGCGCGCCGAGGAGGATGTGTTCGACAGCACGGACTTCCCTGTTCTTGAGACAGGGACCATGTCAAAGGAAGAAGTCTGGAAGCTAAGGAGTCAGGCGGTCAGGGAGTTTTACCTCAGGCCTTCCTACCTGCTCAAGATGATGCGCCAGATCCGGAATTTTCGGGATGTGAGAGTGGCGGCCTCAAATGCACTGTCTCTATTTCGAAAGTCATGAAAAAAGTCATAATCAATGCCGATGATTTCGGCCTGGTCCAGGGGGTGAACGAGGGGATCGTCAAGGCCCATAAAGAGGGTATCCTGACGAGCGCCACGCTCATGGCCAACATGCCGGGGTTTGATCAGGCTGTGGAAATGGCAGGCGCCAATCCGGAGTTAGGCGTGGGTGTGCATCTCAATATACTTAGAGGACAGCCCCTCTCACCGGTCCAGAAAGTGGGCAGCCTTCTCTCGAGGGAGCTTCGTTTTATTCCGAGTGTCGCGAACCTTCTTTATCGAATGGCGCTGAAGCGGGTCAGCTTCGATGAAGTCGAGAGAGAGTTCAGGGCTCAGGTGGAGAGAGTGCAGGAGGCTGGTATCGATCCCAGCCACATCGACAGCGAGAAGCATATCCACCTGATCCGGCCTCTTTTCCGGATCGTCCTGAAACTGGCAAAGGAGTACAAAATCAACAAGGTTCGGTTTATTCAGGAAAACTGTATCTCCTCACAGCCTGGACAGATGTTCAAATCGATGTTCATCTCCCTGTCCTCGACCTCCATGAAGAAAAAGATGGTACAGGAGGGAGTTCGCTCTCCCGACAATTTCTATGGCGTATGCGACAGCGGCCGGATCACAGCAGCCAAACTTCGACGGGCGCTTCAAAAAGCCAAAGAGGGTGTCACAGAAATTATGGTTCATCCTGGATTTATCACGCAAGAAATGATAGAGTTAGAAAAAAAGATCGGCCCTTATTACATCAATAAATACAGAGA
>JBATYS010000401.1:0-4624 GCA_049674205.1 Candidatus Aminicenantaceae bacterium | reverse complement strand
GGGCTTACTCCAGATATCGTTGAGGTCGATCTGCTTCATGAGATGGTGAGACCTATCGATTATAATACGGATGCAGATTTTATCGCTCTCAGCTTCATGGACTATTGTGCACCCCATGCTTATGAAGTGGCCAAGACATTTAAAAAGCGTGGGAAGACAGTTGTCGCAGGGGGGAAATATGCCTCGACCTTTCCGGAAGAGGTTTTTCCTCATATGGACTCCGTGGTTGTCGGCGAGGCCGAGAAAGTCTGGCCCCAGGTTGTGGAAGACATGGTGAACGGCAAATTACAGAGGGTTTACGAGGCACCGTTCGCTCCGCCCTTGGACAATATTCCACCGCCGCGCTACGACCTTGTCGAGCCGGAATACGCGGTTCCGGTTGTGACTGAAGCCACGAGGGGCTGTAAGTATAGCTGCAGCTTCTGTCAGCTCACAATCGAGCACAAACCCTATCGCATGAGGCCGATCGAGGACGTGATCCGCGACCTGACAGCGACAGAAAAGCTTCCATTCCACAAACGCAAAATGGCCATGCTCTTGGACAACAATCTTGGAGGCGATATCGGTTATGCCAAAGAGCTGCTCAAAGAGGTCGCCAAGCTCAGACTGTGGGGTTTGGGGGCGCAGTTCAGTTTCGACTGCCTCCATGATGATATGTTCCTGGATCTGCTTGTTGAGGCCCACTGCGGAATGGCCTTTATCGGGCTGGAGTCATTGAATGAGCCAAGTCTTGCCGCTGTCCACAAAAAGCAGAATAAAGTCGCAGAGTACAAAGAACTTTTCGTAAAGCTCAAAGAACGTGGGATCTTGACATTCACAGGAATGATGCTGGCTCTGGATGAAGACACACCTGAATATTATGAGGAGTTGCCCAAAAAACTCGATGAGATCGATCCAAGCTCTATCCTTCTCTCCATCTCTATTCCAATTCCGGGTACTCCTTTTCATCAACTGGTCGAGTCTGAGGGCCGGATTGTGGATGAAGATCTCTCTCATTACGAGGGAGACCACCTCGTTTTTGAGCCGAAAAGCGTCACAACCGAAGCTGTTTTTTCCGCTTTTTGCAGCATAAATGAGTACTTTTACTCCTGGAAGAGCATTCTGAAGCGTTGGTTCCGCTTCGTCATCAAACAGAATAAAGGGAGAAATTTGGCCTACCGGATCATTCAAGGGATGCTGCTTTCGATGATTTTTCTCAGATTGTCGATCTTTCAAAGAGACCATGCCCAGAAACGGGTTTATCCCATGATTCGAACAGGTCAAGATGGGCATATTTCGCTTATCCAGAAGATAAAAAAGGTAAAAAAGGGGACTGTCACCTTTTTACAGGGGTGAAGCAAAAAGGTGACAGTCCCCTTTTCTTGTAGGCACCGTTTTCTAAAGGGACCGATACAGACTGCGATGTAGGATCCGTCCCCCTTTTTTTCTTGACATTTTTCCCAAAGAGAATAATGTATTGAAGTCTACAACGCTAACAATTAAGGAGGTCACGTGGTGGCAAAGAGAATATCGAGGCGAAACTTCTTTAATCAGAGTTTTGGTTTAGGTGCAGGAGCACTCTTCTTCAATAAGCTTACCGCTTTTCAGGCGATTCCGTCTGGAAGTATCCCCATGATGATCGTTGCACATACAAACGAAACTGGAAAAAAAGCATCAGAAACAGGTTGGAAGATATTAATGAGTGGAGGCACGGCTCTTGACGCTGTTGAAAAAGCTGCAAACATCATAGAGTTAGATGCTGAGGGAACGAGTGTTGGATTTGGAGGTCTCCCAAATGAGGACGGAATTGTCCAGCTTGATGCTTCCATCATGGATGGAAAAACCTACAGTGCCGGATCTGTGGCATGCCTTGAAAATATAAAGATCCCATGTTCTGTCGCACGTGTCGTCATGGAACGTACAGACCATGTCATGCTAGTAGGGGAGGACGCCCTTGAGTTTGCCAGGAAATGGGGATTCAAGGAGGAGAACTTGCTGACAGAAAAGGCTCGGAAAGAATGGCTCGAATGGAAAGAGCGAATAAGCGACCGAGACGATTGGGGACCTCCGGATCATTTGAAAGAAAAAAAAGACGAAGAATCCGGTGCAGCTGGCGGTTATGACTTTGAGCGTCCTACAGGAACAACAAATGTCCTGGCTGTCGATAAAAACGGGGACATCGCAGGCGTAACGACCACGAGTGGCCTAGCTTTTAAAATTCCCGGTCGCGTGGGTGACTCTCCGATCATCGGCGCTGGCCTCTATGTAGATAACGAAGTTGGTGCAGCTGGTGCCACAGGAAGAGGCGAGGACGTTATCAAATCCTGTGCCTCCTACTATATGGTTATGCGCATGAAAGAGGGCAGAACACCCCAACAGGCTTGTGATGATGCAGTAAACATGATTGCCGCTAAATATAAAGCGATAAACTCCGATTTTATTCCTGGAGAAACATTCCGAGCCATAAATAAAAAAGGGGAATATGGCTGTGCCCGAATGGTAGACGATTCAAAAGCTACAATGTCGGTTATTAATTCGGATGGTTATCGAATTCATGAGGGCAGTCTTCACTTTTATCGGGAAAGGCGCCGCCGGTAAGCTTGACCTCTCATTTTGGCAGTGATATAAGCATTAGAGCAGGGTTCAGACTTTATGCAAAAACTCCCATCAAGAATTGGATTTGTTTTTTTTATTTCACTCGTTCTTGTCTTGGTGCAGTGTGAGGAAAGAACCAATCCAACTCTTGGGACAAAGATCGATGCTCATGTTGTTTTGCTTCACGGATTGAGACAATCGGGCGGGTCCATGGAAAAGATGGAAGCTAGCCTGTTAGCCCATGGTTATAGTGTCGTCAATGTGGATTATCCTTCCACCTATCATACCATCGAATACCTGGCCTCTGTGACATTAAACGATGTTCTCGAACCGATCCGGAACCAATCTCAATCATCGATACATTTTGTCACCCATTCCATGGGAGGGATCATCGTTCGCTATTACTTGAAGCACCAAAAGCTGAAAAATCTTGGGCGTGTGGTGATGATCAGTCCTCCCAATCAGGGAAGTGAGCTTGTGGATTTGCTGAAGGATCAAACTGTTCTCGAACGGATCTATGGTCCTGCTGCAGCACAGCTGAGCCTTGAGGAGGGCAGTCTTGTGCAGAGCTTGGGACCTGTGGATTTTGAGCTGGGAGTAATCGCTGGAAACAAGAGCTTTAATCCCCTGTATTCCGCGTTACTTCCAGGGCCGGATGATGGAGTTGTCACAGTCGAAAGCATGAAGATCCAAGGAATGAAAGATTTTATTATTTTGCCACTGACCCACGCGTTCATCATGAAGAATGAAAACACCATCGCTCAGGTGATCTACTTCCTGGAGCACGGTGTCTTCCAAAGAGAAGATTGATGACTAAATCCATCGGCCTTCCCTTATGGCTGGTTATTGTGGGAGGAGCGCTGGCTTTATGGTCCCTCCTCCACATCCTGATTCTCCCTGCTATCCGCTGGTTTTTCCGACGCCGCACAAAAAAGACTCTCATAAAGATCGACGAACGCCTCGATCTGCGCCTCCCCGATTTTAAACTCACTAAACGCCGTGAGATCATCAATCGTCTGGTATATGATACAAAAGTGCAGCAAGCGCTTGAGGCATTCGCGAAAGAACAGGATGTCTCGCATACAAACGCTCTGAAGAAGGTCAAGAAATACGCCCACGAGATCGTTCCCTCCTTTAATGCGTTGGTCTATTTCCGCTTCGGAAACTGGGTGAGCCGCACTGTCTGCCGGATGCTTTACCGTGTTCGTGTGGGATTCGTGGATGAAGAGGCTTTCAAAAAAGTCGATCCACAGTCGAGTGTGGTTTTTATCATGAACCACCGCAGTAACATCGATTATATTCTTCTCGGGTATCTGACTATCAGCCGAGTGGCCCTGAGTTTCGCCGTAGGAGAGTGGGCACGTGTGTGGCCCCTTCAGCAGCTCCTGCGTGCTTTGGGAGGCTTCTTTGTGAGGCGCGGATCGGGAAATCCCCTCTATCGACGTGTGCTTGAGCGATACATTCAGATGGCTACAGAAGGGGGAGTCGTGCAAGCCGTTTTCCTCGAAGGAAAGCTGAGCAAAGATGGACGATTGGGTCAGCCGAAGATCGGTATCCTGGATTATATGCTACGGACCTTCGAGCCCAATAAAGGGCGTGATCTTGTTTTTATTCCTGTAGGGATCAATTATGACAGAGTCCTGGAGGACCGATCGTCATTATTATCTATTGATCCAGATACAAGCAAAAAAAAGAAGACAGACGTTATCAAAACTTCATCGCTCTATCTCCTCAAAACCATCAGGCTGAGATTGCGGCGGGGCTGGTATCGATATGGATATGCCGTGGTTAATTTCGGGACTCCCATTTCTATGAGGGCGTATGCTAAAGAACACAACCTTAATTTTTTAAACCTCAACAAAGAAGAGCGGATCCAGAAAGTCGAAACACTGGCTCAAGATCTGATGACTGCAGTGGGCAGAGTTGTCCCTGTTGGTCCGGTAGCTTTAATTGCATCTGTCTTTTTAGAAGATCCAGAGAAAAACTTTTCAGAATTGGAACTAAAAACCCGAGTACAGCATAAAATCGATAGGCTTGAGGAGTGCTGTGC
>JBATYS010000400.1:0-10501 GCA_049674205.1 Candidatus Aminicenantaceae bacterium | reverse complement strand
GCTCTCCAGGTAATAGCCCATTTTTCAGGGTCATCCAATGAACTCGTGTCGATCTTGTGAACCACGCTGTTGTATGGGGCGTTTTTCACTTTTTCTGGGTCTTCATAGGCCTCTTCGACAACTTTTTCCAGCCCTGCGATGTACTCGTCCAGTTCATCCTTGGAATAGGATTCCGTGGGTTCGATGGTGAAGGGTTCGGGAACGACAAAAGGATGATGGCTCGTCCAGAGGTGAAAACCAAAATCAACCATACGGCAAATCACATCCTCTGTGGTGACACCCGTTTCTTCCATCAATTTCTGCCAGCTGTATCGCACTTGCTCAATACGGTGATGCCCCTTTGCATAGGGAGCGCTAGCCCCCCTGAGCTCCCTGATCTTTTTTAATACATAGTTATTGTTGAGAACTGCCACATGTGCAGCCTCTGTAAGCCCCTCGGTACCCAAACTCATTATCCAGGCATAAGCCCGTAAAATAGCCGGAAAAACGCCAAAAAATCCCCTCACTTTGCCAATGGTGTTGGGCAGGCTGTTATTCACAGAGTAACTCTCTCCGTTGTATTCAACCACTGGAACAGGCAGGTAATCCCTGAGCTCTTTTTTCACTCCCAGCGCTCCCAAACCAGGTCCACCACACCCATGGGGTGAAGAAAAGGTTTTATGGAGGTTGAAAAAACACATATCAAAATCTGCTTCACGCGCGCGTGTAATGCCTAATATCCCGTTGGCATTAGCCTGGTCATACCCGCAAAGACCCCCTGCTTCATGAACGAGCTTCGTGAATTCATCGATCTTAGGATTAAAAATCCCCGTGTCCTCAGGGTTGGTGATGAACAATCCAGCGGTGCGCTCAGAAAGGGCCTTTTTTAAGGCCTCCACATCAGGCAGACCATCCTCGTTCGGGTAAAGCGTGATCAGTTTAAATCCTTTGACGGCTGTGGCGGCCGCATCAGAGGGATGCGAAAAAATTGTCGTGATGATCTCGTCCCTTCCGGTCTCATCCTTTGACTCATGATACGCGTGTACAATGGAAGCCATGGCCAGTATCGCAGCAGAGCCTCCTCCTGGCTGGAAAGTGAACTGATCCAAGCCTGATATCTCTCTCAGAAAAAAGTCCATTTTGTATATGATCTCCAAGGCTCCCTGCACAGTACTTTCATCCTGCCAGGGATGAATATCCGCAGCCTCGGGCATGCGCACCAAGACTTCATTGATCTTGGGACTGTATTTCATCGTGCAAGTTCCCTGCCCAATATCGATGTTCAGGTCCGCACCCAAGCAGTGTTGGGAAAGCCGGAGAAAGTGCTTTAAGACACGCATCTGGGATATTTCAGGTAGGGCTGGTGGCTCTTTCCGCCTCATGTTCTCAGGTAGAGTTGAGATTCCATCCCCGATTTGCTCTTGGATCTCTTTCTCCGCTTCAGGGACTTTGATTCCCCTCTCGCCCTTGGTGTCCAACTCAAATATCACGGGCTCGTCCCATTTGGCCTGATGAAAATTTCTCACCTTGATTGTTTTGTCTTCAGCCATCGGTCTATCCTTCCTCCACGATACCCGGAGTTGCTTCCACGTCCAAGATCTCTCGAATAGCTTGAGTCAAAGTATCCAAGTCTTCTTTCGTGTGGATCTCAGTGACGCAAAACAGAGCGCTCTCTCCCAGCTCTGGAAACTCTAATTTCAGAGATTTGCCTCCGAAAATTTTCTTCGAAAGCAGAGACGTGTTGATATCTTGGATCGTCTTTCCAGTGCCATTAAAATCAACCACAAATTCTTTGAAATGCGAGGACTCGAAATACGGAGCTCTTACTCCTTTGATATCAGAGAGTTTTTTCATAAGGTAGTGTGATTTTTGTAGGATGGCCACGTTGAGCTCCTGCATTCCACTCGGCCCCAGGAGAGAGAGGTACACAGCCGCAGTGATGCCCCAGAGAGCCGCATGTGTGCCCACGAATTCCTTCCCCTCCTCTCTCTCGGCAAAAGATGTCCTTTCATAGGCCACGTCACCAAATCCATACTCTCCCTCCACTGCGGTTTTTGTGATCCCGAAAAGTCGTGAGGGATACTCCATGACATACTGCTCTTCATCCCGGGACGCAATGAATCCCCCGAGTCCCCCGCCGAAAAACATATGAACACCCAGTCCCTGGATGTCTCCACAAACGATGTCCGCACCATATTGGCTTGGGGGACGGATCACACCCAAGGACACAGGGTCGACGCCCACGACACAAATAGCTCCACTCTCATGTGCGATTTCTGAGATCAGCTCACCCTGGTGCTCGATAAACCCGAGAAAGGAGGGATTCTCGAAGTAGACACCCGCTGTTCGTGTTGAAGCTTTTGATCTTAAATCCTCAAGGTCCATTAAACCGGTCTTAGGGCAATGTTTCACAAGCTTGACGCTCATCACAGGTTGGCAATAATTCCGAATGGCAGCAAGTCTTTCCGGCGAAATCGTGTCCGAGACAAGGGCCTCTTTACGGCCAGCAATCCGTCCTGCCATCCGAATAGCTGTACCCGCCGCTTGGCACCAATCATACGTCGGGACATTCACCACATCCATATCCAGGAGCTCAGCCATCAAGCTCTCATACTCAAAGAGGGATTGGAATCGTCCATGATCCTCATACGGCTCTCCTGCATAGGCGGTCAAAAATTCCGACCGTTGGTTGATCTCATCGCAAATGGCAGGCACGTAGTGCTGCCAACTTCCTCCCCCTAGAAAGCTGATATGGTTTTCGCAGGACAAATTTTTTGCAAGGATACCCTCCACATGACGTTTCAGTGCAAACTCTGATGGAATGGCTTCAGGTAAATTCATCGTTCCCCGGAAGCGTAGATGTTCAGGAATATCTCCATACAACTCTTCGATATCCTTTATGCCGATGTATTCCATCATTTTTGCTTTAACTTCGGGTACTGAATTCGGAATGTATGGATGAACACTTTTATTCTTCTCACTCATTTCCTTTCTCCCTTTTCCTGAATTATTCATAAAAACTGCCGACATCTATCTACCGCTTCTTGTTTTTAAGCAATCCCGCCTCCGTCGACAACATGGATGGAACCTGTGGCCCAGCTGGACATATCGCAGGCAAAATACAAAACAGCGTTGGCGATATCCTCGGGCAGTCCCACGCGTTGAAGGGGCCGATCCGCCGCCTCCTTCATGAATTCCTGCTCTGGCAAACCCAGCTGCACAGCTTCTTCATGTAAGAGTTCTGTGTCGGTGTCCCCAGGACAGATACAATTGACACGAATGCCCTGCTTCCCATGGTCGATGGCCATCGCCCGTGTGAGATTGACAACACCACCCTTTGCTGCACAGTATGCGGCTGCTTTAGCTCCACCCTTAAGGCCCCATCCTGAGCCAGTGTTGATGATGCTGCCCTTTCCGCTTTTCTCCATGAAAGGGATCACATACCGTGAAAGCAAAAATATCGCTTTCAGGTTTACATCCAGAACAGCATCCCATTCGTCTTCGGTCAATTCAGTGACACTCTTGCGCCATATGATTCCGGCATTATTGAATAGGATGTCGATGCGGCCAAAATCTCCGAATATCGCATCAATCACTCGTCGGCATTCCGAGTCAGATGTCACATTACACACATAAAATCTGGCTTCGGTTCCTAACTCTTGGATCTCCGACACAGCTTCTTTTCCTTTTGACTCATTGATATCACAAAGAGCAATAGTCGCTCCGGCTTCGGCTAACCGTTTTGCTGAAGCGAGACCGATGCCTGATGCACCCCCCGTGATAATGGCGACTTTTCCCTCTAGATTCGTGAGCTCTTTTATTTTTTCCATTCCACTCATCCTTCCTCCAGTTTCATCCTCTTTTTTCTAATTACAATCTGGATAATTCACGAGCTGTTATCGCTACAAAGGCGAGGCAGTGGCCCATGAAGATGTAGTAAACTACATCGAGCCGACCCAACCTACCCGGGCTCCAACGAAGGTTTTGTAGTGAGATCAGTTCGCCCGAAGGGGAAAAAATGTCGATTATAATAATGAGAACGCTAAAAATAAAAATGTCAGGATGGTAAATCGAATGGACAAAGTGAGTTGTTGAATTCGTTTTAGTTATCATATGTATCGACATTTTTTATGAATATTCCAGAAGTCTCGCCCCCATCGATCGGAATCGCTTGTCCTGTAATGAAAGCCGCCTCATCCGAAGCGAGGAAAGCGAACAACGCCGCCACTTCTTCGGGTGATGCTTGCCGTTGAAGAGGGATATCCTCATTCATTTTCTTTAGCTGTTCGGGCGTGTATTCGGCTTTCTGCATGGGAGTTAAAACATAGCCGGGACAGACGGCATTCACCCGTAACCAGGGTGCAAACTCCAAAGCCAGCGTTTTGGCCAGGACAATAACTCCCGCTTTGGATGCATTGTAATCCGCATACAGGGGATGTCCCTCCAATCCATTCGTCGAAGCTGTGAAGAGCACGACACCTTTTCCTTGCTGTTTCATCCGGCTAATCGCCTCTTGGGCGCAGAGAAAGGCACCATCCAGATTCACTCTAAGAACCTTGGACCACTGCTCATAGTCTGTGTCGAGAAAAGGACTCCGGAAACTGATCCCGGCGTTTGCAATAAGAATATCGATGCCCCCCAAGATGTCATCAACTCTGTGAAACGCATCCTTAACCTCTGTGAGTTGACTGACATCGACATGAACTCCACCACTAAAACTGGGATTCTCAGATAGAACGTGTTCGAGCTGTTTCTTATCCCAATCATAGATCACGACTTTAGCCTCCTCATCAGAAAACCTTTGGGCTGTGGCCAGACCAATACCACTCGCACCCCCGGTGATGACAACTCTTTTATTCTCGAGGTCCCTGTACTTTCCCATTTGTTTCTCCTTCTAAGTTACAGTAATATATTACAAAAACGTATCTCACGCAAATTTCCAACCTCCAGAATAAGCAATCCCGAATTCATGACAGTTTACCAAGTTGTATTTTTTGACCGGTGATAATATTCTATAGGAGAATTATGAAAATCGCTGCGAAAGAGCTCAAAAGGAATTTTCTGTTTAAGGATATTCATCCACATCTTTTTATTGGCACCACGAGCGACAGGTATGCCGGATGGCTGGGACAGATTTACTCCAAAGAAAAATACGAAGGGAGAATAACCCGAAGGACCACAACTGTTGGCGGGAAAACTTTCACTGAGGAAGTCCTCCCTGTAGACAGTGTTGTTGAGTACTACGATCATTTTTCAGTCCTCGAGATCGATTTTACCTTCTATCGTCCCCTGGTCGACCGTAAGGGCACTCCGACTCAGAACCTCCATGTCCTACAGACATATCAAAAACACATGACAAAGAATGACCGCATGATCCTCAAAGTGCCTCAGTTAGTTTTTGCAAAAAAGCTTCGCCGTGGTAAAGAATACATAGAAAACGCAGATTATTTGAACACAGAACTGTATATCAAGGGTTTCTACGAGCCCGCAACTTTTTTACTGGATACCTCTTTGGTAGGAATGATCTTCGAGCAGGAATACCAGAGAAAGAGCGAGTCTTCGACTCCGCAGAACCTTGCATCAGAATTGGATGAATTTTTCAGTAACATTCCTAAAGATAGTCGCTACAATGTGGAGATCAGAACAGAGCGACTGCTTGCGCAGCCACTTTTTGATGTTTTAACAAAACATGGCGTTGGCCTTGTGCTGTCCCACTGGACTTGGCTGCCCTCACTGCACAGCCAGTTCGAGAAGGCTCAAGGGGCCAAATTTAACAGCGACAATTCTCTTCTTATCCGCCTTCTGACTCCCCGGGGAAAAACCTATGCAGAAACCTATACGGCTGCTTTTCCTTTTAATGCTATGGTCGAGGGAATGCTGCATCCCAGCACTGTCCAAGATACTGTCACAGTTATGAGAGCAGCGCTCAGGGAGGGAAGATGGGTTTACCTCCTCATCAATAACCGTGCTGGTGGCAATGCCCCAATCGTTGCCTCGGAGATAGTCGAGCACTTAGATCTGTGAATGGTTCAGGAACGTTCAATGTATGGAAGCATTGGCCTTCCTATTTTTTTTCGTGATTGAGGAGCCAGACTTTTCGCCAAAGGCCACCGCCAAACCCTACAAGATCACCATCTGCTCCGATCACACGATGGCATGGGATGATGATCGCGATGTTGTTCATACCGTTGGCACCACCAACAGCACGGACCGCTTTCTCATTCCCAATAGCCACTGCTATATCCTTGTATGAAGCAGTTTTTCCAAAGGGGATCCTCTGCAACTGATCCCAAACCTTTTTCTGGAAATCTGTTCCCTCCAGATGGAGTTCCAAAGAAAAATTCTGACGCTTCCCCTTAAAATACTCATCCAACTGTTTGCGGCATTTTTTGATTATTGGAGGAAGGCTCGAATCAGACTTGATCTTATTTTTGCCTGAGAAGTGGACCTTGGTGATCGCTTTCTCTGTGCTTTCAATCTCCAAAAGCCCCACTTTTGAATCATAGAAAGTTGTGTATTTTTTCATTGTTTGACCTTATGCACTAGTTTAGCAGAATAATAAAATAAAGTGTTCTGTTTTTCCAGGTGATAAAAAGATTAAATAGAAAAAATGAGCACTTAAGGCTCTCTTTTGTTTTGTATAAAATCAGAGGAGATGGATTGAGCGACATAAGGGAAGATTTAGCCTTCACTAGTCGCCGCCGAGGAAACCCGACAAAGTCGGGCGTCGAGGACTGTATGAGCACGAGGGGGATAAAGATGTGTGGTATTTTATAATCGAGGCCTTAGATGCAGAATAATGGTAGACGTGCGCAGATCCACAGACGCATAAGAAAAAGAGGGGCCATCCGTTTGAATATATCAATGGGTGGGAGGGCGGCGTTAAAAATCTGACGGGAGCGAAAACATCTCCTCTGATTTTATCGTTAACGGAGCTTAGTCAAGACTATGGCAATAGCCCCCGATTCTATGTTATGCCGCTCGATCTCATTGAGCTGGTGTCTTTGGATAAATCCCCGTAATCCTCCTTGTTTTAAAAACTGACGATTGTTTCTGAAGTGCTCACCACCGGCTGCCCTCTCGATCATAAAGGAAAACACAGACCCAAGCTTTGAGCGAAAATTCCAAGGATTCTCAAAATCAATAAAAGCAACAGTGCCTCCAGAAAAGAGCAATCGTTGGGCCTCTTTCATAATCTCATCTCGAGTTTCGGATGTCTTGTCGTGCAGTGAAAACGAGATGATGACACCTTTGAACGAATTATTTCTAAAAGAAATTTTGGTAGCATCCGCACAGATGAAGGACCTCAGCGGATACTTCATAGCTGCATAGCCCACCATCCTCTGATCAATGTCTAAGCCGTAGACATTTGGATTCTTTTTCCCCAATATGTGGCATTGAGTCCCTGTGCCACAGCAAATATCCAGTGCTGGAAAAAGGTCATATGTTTGGAAGTAATAGGCGATTTTTTGCTTAATTCTCTTCACGATTGGCTCTATCAACCAGTCGTATAAGCGACCTGAAATATAAAGCTTCATGTTACAGTTGTTCGTCTTCGAGAGCTGCTCAATAAAAGAAGCGTTCTTCCCCCCTTTTTGAAAAATGGATGTCTTCCTCTTGAAGAAGGACTTCTCCGTAGATCCTTTTGAGTGTTTTCCCCAGCTCCCTCCACGTGTAATGCTCTTTGACATTCTTTGAGGCAGCAAGAGACATTCTCCTGTGTTTGGCCCTGTCTGTGCAGAGTTCTCCCAAAGCTTCGGCTAAATCCCGAACACACTGTTCGGGATTCTCGGGTTTCACACGGATCCCCCAATCCTCTTGAACATGCATTCCTGGTCCGCTTGTATCCAAACAAACCACAGGCAGGCCTGCGGACATTGCTCTGATTACAAAAAAACCACTCCTGTCTTGCAGTCCCGTGGACAAAAAAACGTCGCTATCCTGCATCCTTTCATGAAGAGAATTACTTTCGATCCAGGGATGGATCCTGACTCTCGAGTCGAGCTTAAAGTCTTCAATTTTTCGTTCAAGCTTCCTCTGCTCTGGCCCCTCACCAAAAATGACAAAGTCGGATTCAGGGAAACTCTCCAAAAAAAGAGCAAATGCTTCAATAGCGAAGTGAAATCCATTTTTTTTATCTAGAGATCCAACCGATATTATCCGGAAAGTGTGCTTATCATGAGGTTTTTTTTTGAGATCTGATTTTATAGCATCCGAGGAAATACCTGTAAGCGGAAAAAAATGTAACTTTTGAGCATCGGTTTTCGAAAACCTCATCCTCGTTTCTTGGTTGCAGACGAGTATGGCCCGTGCTCGCCTTTCCCCCTCTTTTCTCGCATGATGTTCACGTCCAAGCCACTGTCCAAAAAGATGCCATTTGTTTTTCCAACGATCAAACACAGAACTCTTTGCAGCTAATCCTTGAGGAAATTTTTCCCCTCCCCCTAAAGGCCCCCAAATAAAAGGAACAGGCAAATAGGCACCGATGAAACTGGGGATCCAATCATACTCCAGAGTCAGGTGGTGAACGGCATCAAAGGTGACTTGGATATGAAGAGAGCGAGAGTACTTCCAGGCCTTCCTTTGCCAGAGAAAATAACAAAACCATCGGCCGAATGTGGTCTTATGAATTAATCGCCAACATTTTGGTAAATTGACAAAATGGATATTCACTTTGGGTAAGGCACCTGTCGATAGCGCTTCCAAAACGTCATCGCTGTTATTATTGTGAGTGATCACCCAGATATCATAAAAACGACGGAGGCGATCCACCAGATTCCAACCCAGAATTCCCCGATCGAAATCAGTCGATGTCACTGCTCTTGGATTAAATGCGTAAGCAGAAACGAGAATTCTGAGTTTATCCATGGTTTTGACTGGATTTCCTTTCAGTGAGTCCGCCCGTCCTCTAAAATCAGGCGTTAGTAGCTCAGCAATATTTTAGTCGGCCAAAAAGGTACAGATAGGTAGGATAATGATTCGAGTAAAGAGTGTCAAACAAGTGGCATAGAGTCGGTCTGATCTGAGCGTCTGTTTTTCCTGATCATACTAAGTCAGATCTTCGTCTATGATAACTTCATATCCTTCTTTAGTAGGATCTGATTTAAAATAAGGCACGAACTTGATGAGTTGTTCCTGGTAATAAAGACTTTTTTCGTTGGCGATGGCATCTTCCTGAGTTTCCCACAGGGCAATAGAGTGACCTGTTCCTGTTTCGCGATCGAGGAAAAAAAATATCCGCTTGAATCCTTTTTGCGATTTGGCTGCCGGGACAACGCTCTCCTTATAAATTTTTATAACTTCTTCTATATATTCTGTCTTTACATGTATTGAGGTGACACGCGCAAACATGATCTTCCCTCCTTATTATTTCATATCCCCATATACATCTCTAATAATTAAAATTCCCTCTATCTTATCCGTAAGAGGATGAAACCCTTCGTATTTCTATTTTTCCCGCAACGATATGATAATGATTTAAAATTAATATTGCAACGAAATATATATCGCCTTAAATCCAAGCTGGAGTATTCAGGTTAAAAGGATTTCCGTCTGTTTAAGTGTTCTGAGAGCATTCATGGTGATCCACTTGCTGGGCTTCCCTTTTCGTTCGATATTGACCTGGAAGCGACCGTTGTAGGTATTTTCCAGGATCCAACGGCCCTTTGCATCTTGTTTGGAGATGACAAGGTCAATGGCTTCTTTCATTCGATCATCCCGGTATCCCAATCTCGTCAGTATCAACAGCATCTCCAACACATCCGTGTCCCACATCCATGGGAATCCGAGCTTCACCCACTTAGGTTTGGCTATCATGTCGAGATTGTGACTTCTCTTAAAGAGATGGTGCTTGAGCAAATATTCGGCGCCCTGAGCAATTGCTTTTTTGACTTTGAGGCTTCTTTTCTCCTCGGGAATTTCAGCCAAAGCTTTGAGGGCTTTGACAACAGTCAAGTGACAGGTGTGTTTTCCCCAACAAGCCTCCTGTTTCTCATGAGGCCAACCTTGGAGCTTGAAATCCAATCCATCATCATAACGAGTGTAATCGGCTATCCAAGCGATACCCTGCCTGACCCTAGGATCATCGAGATAACCAAAACGGATCAAGCTCCAGACCATGTTTCCTGTAAGGCAGGGAATAACACCGCTGTGAAAGCCGCCTCCATTTTTTGTGCCTCTGTAGGCAAATCCCCCGCTTTTACGGTCCTGGGACATCTCAAGCACAAATTCACAAGTCTTTTGGATTCTTTTATCTTCTCCATCCGCTCCCAATTCCGCCAGAATGATCATCTGCCATACGGTCCCTTTGAATTTTGTCCTGATGTAGAAGTCCTCGGCTTTTTCCCAGTACCCTCCTTCCTTTTGTTTGTTCAAAATCTCGGGAACCACCCCTGTTTTCATGATATCTCGTTTTGCTTGGATGACTTTACGATTTTTCAGAGGTGTATCCAGGATATCTACAAGAGTGAAAAATCGGACGGATGGATTGTCCTCTTCCAGCAGCCAATCTGTGGTGTCAGAT
>JBATYS010000399.1:0-2178 GCA_049674205.1 Candidatus Aminicenantaceae bacterium | reverse complement strand
CGTGTACGTCTCGCCGATTTCGATGTGGAGGCGGTCGAGAAGTCCTTTTCGGTCGATGAGATCGAGTACCCGGCCGGCTCCTGGGTCATCGCCGACCAGCCGGGACTTCGAGCTGCTCTCAAAGGCGTAGCGGATTCGCTAGGTATCGACGTTGTCGCCGTACCCTCAGCGCCCGACGTTTCCCGCCACCGACTCGATCTTCCCCGATTGGCTCTCCTTCAAACCTGGAGCGATACGCAGTCGGCGGGCTGGTTACGCATGGTGTTCGATGATGAGGAGGTTCCCTACACTCTCATCATGGACGAGGACATCCGTGCCGGCGGGCTCGCGAACCGATTCGACGTCATCGTCTTCCCGAATACCGATGACGGTCTCAAAAGCATGATCAACGGAATCGACCCGACTCACAGCCCGCTCGCCTACACTCGGACCGAGGAATATCCAACCCTCGGGTTTCCCACTTCTTCTGAAGACATCACTGGGGGACTCACTTGGCAGGGAGTCCAGCACATCGAGGACTTTGTTCGTGGCGGTGGAGTGCTGGTAACGCTCGGCGGCGCCTCTGAGCTGCCTCTAGATGGCGGTATCGCCAAGGACGTAGGCCGGGCCCGTGTCAAAAATATCTACACACCGGGCAGCGAGCTACAGGTGCGATTCCGGCGACCGGATCACCCACTTGCCTACGGCTATCCGGAAATCACTTCCGCCTTTCGGGAGAATCGACCCCTGTATCGTGTGCGTCACGCTGACAAGGGACGAATCATCCTCCAGTGGGGCACGAAGATTCCAACCGACAAAGAAGAGGACAAAAGCGACGAAAATTCGAGCGAAGCCGTAAGGGCGACGAAATCGCTCGTTTTATGCGGCGGTATCAAGGGAGCGGGTGAGATTATGGGCAAGCCGGCCATCCTGGACATTCCCAGCGGCAAGGGACGCGTGGTCGCCTACGACTTCGATCCGATCCACCGGTACCTGACCCTCTCGGACTTCCGACTGGTCTGGAACACCATCCTGAACTGGAATGATTTGCCGCCGACACCGGAATCTCGAGACGAATAGTCATGGTGAATGGTGAGATCAGTGTTGAAAAAGGAGAATACACAGGCGCTCGTAACGGAAAACTATTGCTTCTAACCGAAAATCGATAGTGTCAGCCGCTTATTAATCCGTCACAAAAACAATGTTAACACTCTCAGAAGTACAGGCCGAAAGTAAACCGGTATAGTCGACTTCAAAAGCGATATATTCTCCCACTCGATAATCCCGGTCAGAGTCTTCTATATCGATTATTGTATGGTCAAAAGTCTGGCCGAGGATTTCGATATCAGAGTCCACTGACCACATGTTTTGAGAAGGCACATCCTGATATCCTAAAGCAAGAAGAGCGCGTTTTCTCTCCCCGCGGTCAACAAATGTCTTGGATTCCATAAAAGTATCGAGGCCGAGTTCACCTAAGGGGACCGTTTGCTTTCGGTTGACTTCGATGATTTCCGCTTTCAGGATGTACAGGTTCGACACCACTCGATTGACGTCCATACTCGAATGGTGAAACCCGTCCACATATCTGACATCCACATACTCGATGCCAAACTGGTGCAAAGCGCCTATGCGAAGGTGATTGATTCCCTCAGGCCATGTTCCAGTCTCGATCAGGTGATAGCTCGTGCAGTTCCCACCCGAGAGGTATTTAAATTTCATCCCAAATTTGGCTTCGAGTTCACGCGCGATTTGAACGAACAGTCTGCCATTTTCCAACGTAGGTCGGACGGACCCGTAGCAGGTAAAATTGGTACCGAGTCCGTACATCTCCAGGTTGGGCAGATCAAAAATCTGTCTGACTGCCTCTTCCAGATATTCACGGTTTTTAAACCATATGCCTTCTCTAATGTCGCCCATATCGATCATGAGAAGAACTTGATGTCTTCTGTTTTGTTTGACTGCCTCGCGTGAGAGTTTTATAAGGACGTCAATATCCGAATTGAGAGAGATGTCGGCATATTTGACTACCTCTTCGATTTCGCTGGGAGATGGAGTACGAAGTAGGCATTTCTGACAAGACAGATGATGCAATTTCTTCAGATTATAAACGCGAGATTCAGCAACGACATCCATACCAGCCCTGATAACAGCTGAGGCTGTCTCCGAAAGACCGTTGAACACTTTATTAACGCCCATAAC
>JBATYS010000398.1:0-5427 GCA_049674205.1 Candidatus Aminicenantaceae bacterium | reverse complement strand
ATGGAAAAGGGCGCTGGCGACAATAAAGAGAAGCTGACACAGAGAAAAGAAAAAGGAGTGCTCCTGAGTTCGGGTTTTATTGCGGGGGAAGGCATCGCCATGGTCTTGGTTGCTATCTATGCGTATATCACCAAGAAAAAACCAATGGGTATCGGTCTGGTCTGGCCTGGAAATGTAGGAGATTTTATCTGCCTGGCAGCTTTTATCGGACTCGTGATCTATCTGATCTATAAAACAAAAAAATGACATATTCATAAAAAATGTCGATAGATCTCCTGGATTGTGAATATTTCTGAGTGTGAAGGAAAATAGCGAATGAATACGTTAATCATTGCCTTTGTCCTCATTCTATGGCTCTACTTAGGCTATAGGATATACGGAAACTTCATCGAGAAAAGAGTCGTCCAGGCCGATAAGGAGCGGATCACACCTGCCAGAGAATTGAATGACGGGATCGACTATTCTCCTGCAAAAAAAACCGTGCTTTTTGGCCACCATTTTTCTTCGATCGCTGGAGCTGGACCGATCATAGGTCCCCTATTGGGAGTCCTCTATTTCGGCTGGCTCGGAGCCCTTCTCTGGGTGGCCATCGGCAGTGTTTTTCTTGGGGCTGTTCATGATTACACATCATTGATGACCTCGGTCCAGAACAAAGGAAAATCTCTGGCTGACATCTCAGAAAAAACACTAGGCCAGCGAACAAGGATCATCTTCTCTCTGTTCATTTGGTTCGCATTAGCTCTTGTCATTGCTGTCTTCGCTGTTGTGGCCTCCCGCACACTGGTCTCTCAACCGGAAATCGTTATCCCTACGTTTGGTTTGATTTTTATCGCCATGATCTTCGGATGGCTTATCACCAAACAGGGCTTTAATATTCCTGCCGCAACTTTTGCTTCGCTTCTTTTACTTTTTGCTCTTATCTACATCGGAAAACTGTATCCTGTTGAACTCCCTGCACAATTTCTTGGTATGAGTGTGCAAAATTTCTGGTTCTATGTGTTGATCATCTACAGTCTTTTTGCCTCTTCCCTGCCAGTATGGTTCCTTCTGCAACCACGTGATTATATCAGCATGTGGATACTGTTTATTGGACTCGCTATGGGATACTTGGGATTGATCATCTCCCATCCTTCCATCAATGCCCCTGCATTTGTATCATTCACGAGCAAGGGAGGTCCATTATGGCCTATGCTCTTCGTGATCATCGCATGTGGTGCGATCTCTGGCTTTCATTCTGTTGTGGCGGGTGGAACTACGGCCAAACAACTGCCAGATGAAACCGCGGGAAAATTGATCGGTTTCGGGGGGATGGTCACCGAAGCTGTGTTGGCAGGATTAGTCATATTTATCGCGGCCGCTGCCCTGATATGGGATCCATCCGGGGCTGAAAATCCATTGGGTTTTCAGTATTTAATGACACAGGTGGGAGATCCGATCACCGCCTTTGCGACGGGCTACGGAAAACTCACATCCTCACTCCCGGGAATCACTCTCGTGATCGGTTCTTTTTTTGGGATGGTCATGCTCAATGCATTTGTGCTCACCACACTCGACACGGGGACACGCTTGGGACGTTTTGTATTCTCGGAATTAGCCGGGAAAAAAATCCGCCTTTTCAACAACAGATGGGTGGCATCGGCAATAATCCTGGTTTTTGCCACTCTGTTGGGAGTCACCGAAGGCTATAAAGCGATATGGCCTGTGTTCGGTGCATCGAACCAGCTCGTGGCGGCACTCGCACTAGTCGTCGTGTCCTCCTACCTAGTTGGCATCAAACGACCCACAAAATTCACACTGTACCCCGCATATTTCATGCTGTTTACAACCCTGGCAGCCCTGACCTTTCAGGGGTATAACTTTTTCAAAGTGGAGAGTTATCTTCTAGGCGTTGTGAGCGTGATCCTCATCATTCTCGCCTTAGTCATCGTCTATGATGCACGTTCTATCCTGTTCACCACCCGAAAGAAATGACATAAGCTCAAAACTCAGAAACTTTGCCTCACGTGGGTGGATAATTTTATGGATAAAAATAAAAAAGGACGCCTCCTGATCAGGGCTTTTCGTTCGATGTTTAGCGATTATAGTGGCGTGATCTTGAACATAACTCCTTTAGGGTCTGGACAACAAAGAGTCTCTGTCTCGGCGATCCAGTCGTCATGAGGAAGCTCATCCTCCCTCTGTTTTGTGGTTAAAAAAGGAAAGAGGCTGTTGAGCGCAAAGACACAGACCTTTTTCTCTGAAGGGATCTCTATCGTTCCCTCTCCACGAATAAAAAACTCATCTCCGACCTTGTGCCTAGCTCCACATCTCTCCTTCACACCGACCACTTCGACTTTTAATTCCCTCATATGTCCTCCTCTTCATCACTACAATATCTCGTTGAAAATAAAAAATCAATTCACAGATTGACAAAACCAAGAGAATTATTTTAAAATAATCTGCTGATTATAGTGAATACAAGGAGGCAATAATGGCAAGTGCAGAGCCCAATGTCGTTCCTTTGTGCGATGTCTTACTCGTACTGATCATCATCTTCATGGTTATCACGCCCATGATCCAAAAGGGCATAGATGTCAAACTTCCCGAGACCACAGCGGATACGAGTGCAACGCCTCAAGGACTGATCGTCTTGACCCTGAAAAAAAATTTGAGCGTAATGATCAACCAAGAACAAATTTCCTTGGAAATGCTTCCAGGCCGGCTAAGAAGCCTCTATTCCACCAGGCAGGACAAAACTATATTCATCAGAGCCGACGCAAAAGTTCCTTATGCCAGTGTTGTCGATCTTATTGATATTGCAAAAGGCGCCGGCGTTGAGATCACTGGAATCATCCCCGAGTATTTTACAGAAGAAGACGCAACAACGTAGGCCAGACACCACAAATCTATCTTATTATATCCTTTTATAAGGCGAAGAAGTCCCTCAATATCAAGCTTGCTTTTTTGACGGAAGACAGCACTTCTGGCTATTTTAAATCGCTAGCCATCATGATTTGATAGGCCCGATAACCTCTCTAGATATGACCAACCTCTGGATCTCATTGGTTCCTTCATAGATCTGGAGGAGCTTGGCATCTCTCATGAGCTTCTCCATAGGGTAATCTCTCATATATCCGTATCCTCCAAGGATCTGGAGAGCTTCATTCGTTACGCGCATGGCTACATCCGAACCAAACGTTTTGGCCATGGCCGACTCTTTTCCGCAGGGTTTCCCTTCGTCCAGCAGCCATGCAGCATGCCAGATTAAATGCCGGGCGGCATTGATCTCCATGGCCATCTGAGCGATCTTGAAGGCATTGTTCTGGAAAAGAGCGATAGGTTTACCGAATTGCCTCCGAGTCTTTGCGTATTCGATAGCATATTCGAGAGCAGTTCTTGCCACCCCCACTCCAGCAGCTCCTACAGGCGCTCTTGTCCTGTCCAGAGTATTCATTGCAATGATAAATCCCATCCCTTCTTTGGCCAGCAAGTTCTCTGCAGGCACTTTGACATCCTCAAAATGCAACTCCACGGTGTTGGATGCCCTGTGTCCCATCTTGTCTTCCTCTTTCCCGATCGTGATGCCGGGAGTCTCGCGAGGTACGATAAACGCACTCATTCCACGGGCCCCTTTGCTGGGGTCAGTGAGTGCAAAGACAACATAAAGGCTCGCGATGCCTCCGTTGGAAATAAAACATTTTGATCCGTTGATTATGTATTCATCCCCAACCTTAATCGCTTTTGTTTTCAGAGCGCCGGCATCCGATCCCGCTTCTCTCTCTGTAAGACAAAACGAAGCAAACGACATCTTTTTGGTCTGAGGAGTGAGATATTTTTTCTTTTGTTCATCGGTCCCGAAGAGGATGATCGGTGTGTAAGCCAATGCATTGACCATCATGGTTGTATACATTCCAGCGCATCCGGCCGCCAATTCCTCGCTGATTATAACTGTATCTATATCACTCAATCCACCACCGCCATATTCTGTCGGGATTGTGCAGTTCAGGAAACCCACTTCGAATGCCTTTTGCATGACATCTTCAGAAAATTCATCTCCTTTATCATACTTGGCAGCATTTGGTCTCATCTCTTTCAAAGCGAATTCTCGCGCCATCTCTTGAAGAGCTTTTTGTTCCTCGGTCAAACTGAAATCGATCATGATCTCCTCCTCCAGTAAGATTTTTCCTGAACTATTCTGTTTTCATTGTGCTCTTTATTCATAATCGACATTTTTTACCCTATGGGCGCCGACCCAACCTAACCCGCTGATCTCACTACGAAGCCTTCGTTGTAGCCCGGGTAGGTTGGGTCGGCTCGCAGTAGATCACTACAGCTTCGTGGGCTACTGCCTCCACCTTATTGTTAGGGTGGGGCGGGTTGGCCTCAACTCGTGAATAATTCAGGTCATATTCTTTACGAACACGGAATTCATCAAGTTTATACTGCAATATCAAAACGAAGTCAATTTATCTTTCACAAAGCTTTGAAGACAATTCTCTCTCTCGCCATGTCGTAGACGGGGTTGGTGATACTGAATATCTCACTGACGATATCTTGGGGCCGGATCAATTTTTTTGGGTCAAATTTCAGATCCAAAAGGAGTTTCTGTTCATTCCTGTCAACCGCAAAATGCACCATTGACACACACGCGATATCTTTCATGTATCTGTCCACCAGCTCTTCGACATTCTCCACAATATCGAAGTCTGTTTCATTCTTGTCCGTTTGGAAATCTTTAAGTGTATCGATGACTTTATCAGCGCTCAGGTCCAAAGAGTAAACGATGCTTTGGATTTTCTCGATCAGAGAGAGATCGGTCCATTCCAGTCGTACCAAACGAGAAAACCGGATTCCTGGAGGAAGATAGGCATTGAGGTGAATAGCGAATTCATCTTGAGGAAGATGGTAGTCTGATCTAAACTCGATCACCTCAGCCCTGCCCTCCATCCCCAATGGAAGAGCGGGAGGATAAGAAACGATCATTTTTGGATGAAATCCTTTTGTAAAACACACAGGGATACCGGCCCTGCGAAAACCTCTCTGGATAATGTTGTTCAAATCCGTATGGGAGAAATATTTTGAACTGTCTTCCTTGCTGTAAAAAGCCAAGTATCTGAAAACGCTCTCAGATTTTTTCCCGAAGATGGGAAAACTTTTCTCAAGCGGCTCGATCTGCTCTTCATAATCCTTCACCAACATGGGCGCAAGCGAACATCCTTGACATTCTGTACACGATTTTTCCAAACAAATCGGAGAAGATTCTTCCCGTTGTGCTCTGTGCAGCTCTTGGATCAGATGCGACTTTTTGATACCTGTATCAATATGGTCCCAGGGCAAAACATCGGATTCTCTCAGACTCCCAAGGTAGAGACGGAAATCAATGTTATTGGAAGACAAAGCATCTTCCCAATATTGGAATCGGAACAGGTCACTCCAGCTGTCAAAACG
>JBATYS010000397.1:0-1628 GCA_049674205.1 Candidatus Aminicenantaceae bacterium | reverse complement strand
GCCGAAGTACTGAATGAAATCTATGATCTGTTTATTGAACTGGGAGCAAATGATGATCAGATCGATTTTCCGGTTATTTTACACTTCCGCACGTGCAGGTGTTCCGGATTTTCTGCGGAGGACTTAGAGGATGATCTTGAACCTCTTTTTTCAACCATTTTGGAGTATATGCCTTCTCCTTTAGTAGAATATAATGCTCCCTTGCAATTACTGGTGACTAATCTTGATTATGATGATTATGTAGGAAAAATAGTTGTTGGACTTATTGCTCGTGGAAAAATTGAAGAAGGGGAAATCGTATCTTTAATTAAGCAGGACAAGAGAAAAGTATTATGTATAGTTACAAAGCTTTATTTTTTTGAAGGTTTAAAGAGAAAAGAGGTAAAAAAAACTGAATCAGGCTAATATACGCCTTAGGAAAAAATTGTTGGATTCTCACTCTCTGTATCAACAGAAAAAAAGTTTAAAAAATGCAATAGTATGACGGGGGAAGGCTCTTTGACGCACATCCCCTGACACACGTTAACTTTAGGAGAAAAATTATGGCAGATAAAATCAAATTTGAGCATCTCGGCCTTTCTCAAAGGGTCTTAGATGCTATTTATAAGAAAGGTTTTGAAGAACCATCTCGCATTCAGGCCTTAACAATCCCCGTAATGTTGCGGGACGATACCAATATAATGGCACAGGCTCAGACAGGTACCGGCAAACAGCTGCATTCGGACTGCCTCTAATAGAAATGATAGCCTCCCTTAAGAGAAGTGTACAGGCTCTTATCATTACTCCTACAAGAGAGCTTGCCATACAGGTTTCCGAGGAGATTAGTTCATTGAAGGGAGATTCCGGTATCCAGGTCATTCCTATCTACGGAGGGCAATCAATCGATCAGCAGCTGAGGCGCCTTAAAAAAGGAGTGCATATTGTTGTAGGTACACCCGGAAGAGTTATTGACCACCTCAACAGAAAGACACTCAATCTCAAGGATATCGAATATCTGATCCTTGAGAGGCTGATGAAATGCTTAATATGGGATTCATTGAGGATATGGAAGAGATAATGAAACATACCAATCCCCGGAAAAGGACCTTTCTGTTTTCGGTTACCATGCCGTCAAAGATCAAGGTACTCGCGAGTAAATACATGGCGAATTATAAATTTATTACTGTCGAGAAACAACAGCTTACCACCAGTCTTACAGAACAGATATATTATGAAGTTAAAGCTGCCGACAAATTTGAGGCATTGTGCCGGATCATTGATATTGAAGAAGATTTTTACGGGTTAGTTTTCTGCAGGACAAAGAATGATGTTGATAGTGTTGTCGGCCATCTTATTGACAGAGGATATGATGCTGATGCCATTCACGGTGATATTTCACAGACACAAAGAGAAAAGACCCTGGATAAGTTTAAGAAAAAAAAGATTAATGTGCTGGTGGCAACTGATGTGGCGGCACGTGGTATAGATGTTAACAATCTGACTCATGTTATTAATTATTCTCTTCCACATGACCCCGAATCATATGTGAACAGAATCGGTCGTACAGGAAGAGCAGGTAAACAGGGAACGGCAATAACCTTTATTACACCGAGCGAATATAGGAAGCTGATGTTTATTCAGCGCATAAC
>JBATYS010000396.1:0-2142 GCA_049674205.1 Candidatus Aminicenantaceae bacterium | reverse complement strand
GCCTCGTCGTAGGCCATTTTGGACAACCTGGTTTTGAGTTGCCGTAAAATCCCCAAAAGCTCTGGAGAATCTTTGAGAGAATCCCTGACTTTGAGGTATTCCTCGTTGTATTCGCTCAGGAACTGATGGGCAAAACTCCAGGCAGAGACGCCGAAGACCATCTCCTGGGCGCTGAGTTTTCCCGCTCTGAAGAGCTCTGAAAGAGGGCTGTCCGGGAGAACATACACAAGGCTTATGTCAGAGATCAGGTCCTGGATGAGCCTTTTGTCGCGAATGTCGTTTAAATAAAAAGCATATACGGTCTTGCCGTTGGCGAATTGTTCGACGTACTTGCGGTTGGAAAAGAGGCCGTGGGAGTTGAGCACATCGGAAACATTGGAGAAAAAACGGGAGGGAGATTCCCGGTTGATGGCCACCATGATCCGGAGTTCTTTGGAATCTTCTTTGTGCGAAACATCGATCAATGGCGTCTCCCACCCTTGGGACCTTTCGATGATGTCCTGGTAGCGGTCGAAGGTTTCGGGTGTTGCGGTTTTCAAGAAGAGACGGCAGGCAATTTTTTTGAGATCTGTCTCATCGGGGAGGACCTTTTCTGCGCAGAATTGCGCTAAGTTCACCTGGTAGAGCCGGAGATGTTTCGCCCTCCTCGGTTTTCCTGTTGTCCGGTACGTCTGGAGTCTGGAATTGGGGTATTTTTCCTCGATCCGACGCTCGACTTCCAGGGCCCGTGAATGCTGGTCATCCACCAAGTAGATGGCTTCGTCCTTATGCTCAGTAGCCAGGTCGATCTGGAGGGCCGTTCTTTTCTGGAGGGAAGCCATGATGGCCGCCGATTTTATCGCTTCGATGTGACTAGCGATCGTTTTAAGAGGAGTGGTTTGAAAATAGTAGGCATCCATTCCCAGCCCGGTCGAGAACCATTCGATCTCAGCCCTGACTGTGCTTTTGGCATAGTGTCCATGACTGAGGATGATCTCCTCGATCTTTTTTAGCTGTGCCTGGCTCAGCACGGTTTTTTTTGCGATGTCTCTCAAACTTTTCATGGGCACTCTCCTGATCCAGGGCGTCTTTTTAGGCCTTTAGCTAAATCTCGATATCCATCTTCTCGAGGATCATCTCGGTCCCTTCCAGCGTCTCGAGGTTGGTGGAGTCGCAGTGGTCACAGATGAAGATGAAGTCATCCTTGATTATGACCTTTTGACAATCCTTGCATTGTACCTTAAGCGGGATAGTTTTGATTTTTAATTCGGCTTCAGCAGCGATCGTATCCTTTTTATAGATGTCGAAGGCTGTTGCAAGCAGTTCTGGAACGATTCCTGCTAGTGCACCTATTTGGAGTTTGACGAGGATGATCCTTTTGCCATTTTGCTCTTTGACCTTTTCCTCGAGGATCTCGAAGAGGTTGGCCACGACCGACAGTTCATGCATTGTCTTTGCGGAGTTTTTTGAGGGCAGAGATCAGCTGGCCTACCAATTCTTCGATACCAGTCCCTTTGAGAGCAGAAACGGTAAAAGTTTCAAGGGAAGGATTGACCTCCTGCGCTTCCTTTATGGCCTGTTGTATATCAAATGGCAATAGAGGCACCAGGTCGGTTTTGGTGATGATCAACCAATGCGATGTAGTGAATGCTTTCGGGTATTTTTTGGGTTTGTCATCGCCCTCAGGGGTGGATAACAGCACACACCGAATGTTCTCTCCCAGGTCATAACTAGCCGGGCATACGAGATTCCCTACGTTTTCGATAAACAGGAAATCGAGGTCCGGAGGGATTTCCGGAAAGAGCTTGCCGATCATCTTGGCTTCAAGATGGCATGCTCCCCCTGTGATGATCTGCCATGCAGGAATTCCCTTGGCGCGAATGCGTTCCGCATCCCTCTCTGTCTCGATGTCTCCTTCGATCACGGCCATTTTGTAGTCGGGATTCAGGCGTTCAGCAATGCTTTCCAACAGGGTCGTTTTTCCTGCCCCTGGTGAACTCATGAGATTTATGGTCAGGATGCCCTTCTGACTCAGTTTTTCACGAATTTCTGCAGCAATTTTTTTATTGGATCCGAGAAGATCTTCCAGTACAAGAATTTCTTTTTTTGTCATTTTTTCTCTAGCAGTCCTTTTAATTTTTATCTGATTTTAGGCATGGTCTG
>JBATYS010000395.1:0-2130 GCA_049674205.1 Candidatus Aminicenantaceae bacterium | reverse complement strand
TCCACCTCCTTTTCATTCTGTGATGCCATCACTTCATGTTCAAAGGGTTGAAATTCATTCATTTTATAAAGTCTCCTTAAGTTAATTTTTTGAATATTTTCTTAGAACAAAAAATATCATCAACCATGGACTGGCTTTTTTTTACCTTGGCATAAATCCCTCACGATATTCCCCATTTTCCATCCACTTATCAACTTAAATAAGATTATCACACCTAAAACGACGAGATCAACGACTCAAAAATCATCGAAATTTTGCCAAAACCTCCAAACCAATTGGATCATGATAGACTCGGTCCTCGAGTGGAAAAAAACAACCACAGAGGCCCTCAGAATTACTCCCCATTCCTCCCGGCGTTTGGCATGGCAGGAGGGACAGAATCCGCGTGTTTTGCAGGAAAACATTGGGAGCCGCTCTTCTCCACAGTCGGGATACCGGATACGGGCAAACCCGCACATCGGATTGCTGCAGTCCAGAGGAAATATTGTTATGACGCATAATGGTTAATTTCGTGCCCACTCTACTTTACTCATGAGTAAAATCGTGTTATGCTGATTCTGCTATGAACAAAATCCATGAGCGATACATACAAAAACCAGTAAAAACAGATCTTAAATCCAAAATGGTCTTTATCGGCGGCCCAAGACAGGTGGGGAAAACAACATTAGCCTTAAGCTTCCTTTCTGAGCCCAATGCTAAATCCCCGGCATATTTCAACTGGGATGATATTTCTGATAGACCCAAACTGCTTCGAGGGGAATTTCCTCCCGGCGAAAAAATAATCATCCTGGATGAAATTCATAAATTTGCCAGATGGCGAAATCTCGTTAAAGGTTTTTTCGACAAAAACAAGGGAGAGCTATCATTTTTAATTACAGGATCAGCCAGGCTGGATTACTACAGCAAGGGAGGAGATTCCTTGCAGGGCAGATACCATTATTATCGGCTGCATCCCTTTTCTCTCGGCGAGTTGGACGCTAAGCCAACAAAAGACAACCTTGATCTTTTATTAAAATTCGGAGGCTTCCCAGAGCCCCTCTTTAAGGCAGAAGAAAAATTCTGGCGCAGATGGCAGAGGGAAAGGCTGCAGAGAGTTATTTATGACGACATCAGGGATCTCGAATCCGTGAAGGAAATCAGTTTGCTTGAGCTTCTCGCATCAGAACTTCCCAATCGGGTCGGATCGCCCCTATCTGTCAAAAACTTAAAAGAGCTCCTTCAGGTTGCCCATGAAACAGTCGAGCGTTGGTTAAAGATATTTGAAAGAATGTATTATTGTTTCCGTATCCCTCCCTACGGCCCTCCAAAAGTAAGGGCGGTGAGAAAGGAACAAAAATTGTATCTGTGGGATTGGTCACTTGTCGAGGAACCTGGCCCAAGATTTGAAAACTTTATCGCATCCCAACTGCTCAAGTACTGTCAATTCATCGAAGACACCGAAGGATACCGAATGGAACTCCGGTTTCTCCGGGACACAGATAAAAGAGAGATTGACTTCGTCGTACTCAAAGACAGAAAACCTATGTTCGCCGTGGAATGCAAAACAGGAGATAAAGATGTCCTTTTTATTTTCTTGATATTACCTGAATCTTTCCTGACATTTAGGGCATTTAATAGCCACGATTATCCCCCTATCGGAATGACAATAAGATAATAATTATTGCAGGATTAGTCAAATTGAATCGAAAATGTTTTGATTTCATTATAGAAAGGATTATCTCAGCCCAAATAGACATGTTTTTTCAAATATAATAAGTGGGTGTGGATACTAAGTTTATGTTTTTGATTTCTCTTCCAGTAAGTTTCTCATCCTTATCACGAATGCCTTTGACTTATCAATAGTATCTTCTGCTTCTTCTGTGGAAGTAAAAAAATTAAAGCTGTATTGATCACTGTGTCTAATTTCCCTGAAGTGGTCTAGCAATTCCACCCATTTCTGCTCAAGGTGACCTTTTCTTATGTAATTTGCTTCAAGATATCTTGCAACACAAACATGACTTTTTTCCCGATATCCATCGTAGTATAGAATTGATCTTGCGGAATGAAACATTGCCAAATATGCACTCAATAGGGAAGACCTCAATGCGCCGCTGGCAAAGTTCTTTTCTGTCTCTTCAAGCCATTTAAAGG